>NZ_JBEPAM010000010.1:0-240510 GCF_040298605.1 Kitasatospora sp. NPDC001527
CAGGCCGCCGCGTACGTCGAGTGCGCGGTGGACGGCCGGGTGCTGTGGGGCGTCGGGATCGACGGCAACACCGTGCTGGCCTCGCTCGACCGCCGCCGTCACGACCCGCCCTCACCGCCACCGTCACGACCGGCTACCGGCCGGTCGCCGACCGACGGGCGGGGCCGCCTGCTCAGCCCTCCGAGCGGTCGCGCAGCCGCGGGAGCGGGACGGCCAGCATCGCCGCCAGCAGCGCGATCCGCGGTGCCAGCTGGTCGATCCGGATGTGCTCGTGCCGGGCGTGCGCACCCGCGCCGACGGCGCCGAAGCCGTCGAGCGTCGGGAGTCCGCGCGAACCCGGCAGGTTGGTGTCGCCCGCGCCGCCCGCCGGACCGCCGTCCAGCGGCTGCCCCAGTGCCGCCGCGAGCGAACGGACGTGGCGCAGCAACGGGTTGGCGGAGCGCTCGGGCCAGGCGGGACGGCTGGACAGCACCTCGGTCCGCACCCGGGCGCCGGGCCGGAGCGCGGTCAGCCGGGCGAGGTTGTCGAGGGTGCGGCGCTGTGCCTCGGTGGTGGCGAAGCGCAGGCCGAGTTCGGCCTCGGCCCGGCCGGCGATCACGTTGGCGCGGGTGCCGCCGCTGATCCGGCCCGCGTTGAGCTCGGTGCCGGGCAGGCTGGCCAGGCCTCGGACGGCCACCAGCTGGTCGACGAGTTCGTCGACCGCCGAGACCCCCTGGGTGGCGTCATTGCCCGCGTGCGCCTCGCGTCCGGTGACGGTGAGCCGTACGCGGGTGGAGCCGCGGCGGGCGGTCTTGAGCCGACCGTCCGGGTGCGGGGGCTCCAAACCGAGCACGGCGCCGGCTCCGCGCAATTGGCGTTCGACGAGGCGCCGGCCGTCCGGGCTGCCGACCTCCTCGTCGGAGACCACGACCAGGCGCACGGTGCGGTGCGGGCGTTGGCCGAGGTCGGCGAGGAGGGCGAACGCGCCTTCGAGGATGGCGAGTCCGCCCTTCATGTCGACCACGCCGGGGCCGCTGAGGGTGCCGTCCTGTTCGGTGACCGGCCAGTCGGTGAGGATGCCGGCGGGCCAGACCGTGTCGTGGTGGCCGACCACGAGCAGGTGCGGCAGGCTCTCGTCCCGCCCGTCCCACTGGAGGACCAGGTGGTCGCCGGCGGGGCCGGGTTCGCGCTGGACGGTGGCCCCGGTCGCACGGAACCCGGCGGCCAACTCCTCCGCGAGCGCGTCGAGTCGGGGTGCGTCGCCACTGGGGGATTCGATCCTGGCCAGGTCCGCGCAGCGTTTCCGGACCGCTCCGGCGAGGGTGCGGGCGCGGGTGGTGAGGGCCCGGGGCAGACCGGGAAGCGCGGCGGTGGGGCCGGGTTGGCCCTCGCTGTCGGGGACGGCCGGAGCGTGGGGGGCCGCGGCGGGGGGTGGCGCGGCGGCGGGTGCGGGGGTGGCCGGGGCGAGGGCGGTGCGGGCGGTCCTGGTCGGTTCGGCCGTGGTGACGGCGGAGGCCGGGGCGGTACTGGCGGGGGTGGTGCCGGTTCCGGTCGCGGGGGCTGCGGTGACTGCGGGTACGGCGGTGACTGCGGTGATCGTGCCGGCGGTGGCGCCGGCGGTGGTGCCTTGGGCTGCGCCCTGGTTGGTGACGCCTTGCGTGGTGGTGGCGGCAAGGGCGGTGGGAGCTACGGCGGTCGGGGCGGCCGTCGCGGTGGACGGGCGGACGGCTTGAGGACTCAACGCTCGCCTCCGCGGCCGCCGCCGGTATACAGCGGCCGGGCGGGTCGGCCGGACCAGGTCGCCGGGCGGACGGGCCCGGCCTCGACTGCGGGACAGCGGAGGGGGCCCTCCGGTCCAAATGCGCTGGAACGGCTGGGCGGCGTCTGTGGCATGTGCGTCCTCCTCGCTCGATCCGGTGGCCCCGATCGTCCCGGGGCCTCCGTGGACGGCGGCTTCCCTTACGGCGGGCGCAGAACCGCGCATCACCGCAGGGAAGCCGAGATGTGAGCCTAGAAGAACCGTTCGGTTTCCTGCGAGGTGGCCCTGCTCCCAGCGTGCCGGACCCGGGTCCCGCCCCGGTGCGCGGCCGCGGGACGCGGTCGGCGCACGGCGCGCGAATCTGGCCCGGCGCGCGGGCGCGGTCGCCGGATCGCGCCCACTTCCACCATGGACCCGGGCCGGGGGTTCGGCAGCGCGGGACGCCAAGGCGCGCCTTTTCCAAGCCAGATGGGTGATGGCGGATCGGTGGAGAGTACGGCGTGGCGCTGATCGGAAGCAGTCGGAGCGGGATGATTCGCCGCGAACGGTGGTGGATGCGGAGGAGTCTGGACGGAACGGTCGGAGCGGACCGGGGCACCGGTGATCGCGACCGTCGTCCGCCGCGGCGGACGACGGTTGGTCAGAGGGAGTCGCCGACCACACCCGCGTCCCGGGCGAGCAACGCCGCCTGGACGCGGTTGCCGACGCCCAGTCCGGTGAGGATCCGGCTGACGTGTGCCTTGACCGTGCTCTCGCGCATGCCGAGGGCGAGCGCGATCTCGGCGTTGGAGCGGCCGACGGCGAGTTCGCGCAGCACGTCGTTCTCGCGCGGGGTGAGGGCGGCCAACCGGCTGCGGGCGGACACCGCGCGCGGCGCACCGGTGCGGTGGTAGCGGTCGATGAGCCTGCGGGCGGCGGCCGGGTGGAGCATGCCCTGTCCGCCGGCGACGACGTGGACGGCGCGGGCGATCTCGGCCGGCGGGGTGTCCTTGAGCAGGAAGCCGTCGGCACCGGCGGCGAGGGCCCGGTAGACGTACTCGTCGAGGTCGAAGGTGGTGAGCGCGATGACGCGTGGGGCGTCGGTCAGCTCGCGCAGCCGGCGGGTCGCGGCGATGCCGTCGAGCCGGGGCATCCGGATGTCCATGAGGGCGACGTCGATGCGGTGCCGTCCGGCGAGTTCGACGGCCTCCAGACCGTCGGCGGCCTCGGCGACGACCGTGAGCTCCGGGTCCTGGGCGAGCAGGTCGACGAGCCCGAGCCGGACCAGCGCGTCGTCGTCGACCACCATCGTGCGGATCACGTCGCCTCACTCGGTGGGTTCGGGGGCGGGGGCACAGTTGGGGGCGGGGGCACGGTTGGGGGCGGGTCGGCCGGTCCGGGGCTCGGTGCCGTGCGGTCCGGCGGCCGTGCGGGCGGGCGGACCGGTGGCCGGTGCGGGGCGGGGAGGCGGGCGGAGAGGCGGAAACCGCCGCTGCCGTCGGGCCCCGCGTCGAAGTACCCGCCGAGGGCGCCGACCCGTTCGCCCAGCCCCACCAGGCCGTAGCCACTGCCGGTGCAGGCGCCGGACGGTGCCGGGTCGCCCGCGCCGTTGTGCACCTCGACGGTCGTGGCGGGCGCCCCGTACTGGACGCGGACGGTGACCGGCGCGGTGTGCGCGTACTTGCGCGCGTTGGTCAACGCCTCCTGGACGACGCGGTGCACGGCCAGCCGGTGGGTGGTCGGGATGCTCTCCGGGTCCCCGGCGAGGGCGAGTTCCACGCGCTGGCCCGCGTCGGTGGCCTCGCCGACGAGTTCGGCGAGGTCGCGCAGGGCGGGTGCGGCGACGGCCCTGGAGTCGGCGCGGCGGGAGGGCGGCACGTCGGTACCGGTGCGGTCGGACGGTGGCGGTGGCGGGGGCGGGGGCTGGGCAGCCCGCTCGGACGGGTCCGGCAGGACGGCCTGGACAGGTGGAGCAGGTCGGCCGGGCGGTCCGGGTGGAGCCGCCCGAGCCGGTGAATCGGCCGGCTCCGACAGGTCGGGCCGGTCCGGCGGATCGGCGCGCAGGGCACCGAGGACGTCCCGCAGATCGTCGAGCGACCGGGCGGCCGTCGCCCGGAGCAGTTCCAGGCGGTGGGCGAGGCGCTCGGGGTCGTCCGCCACGGTGCCGGCGCGGGCCTGGTCGCGCAGCACGCCGGCGTGCAGCACGAGGAGGCTGAGCCGGTGGGCGAGGACGTCGTGCATCTCGCGGGCGATCCGGGCGCGTTCGGCGGCGCGGGCCTGCTCGGCGCGCAGCTCGCGTTCGCGGCGCAGCGCGTCGACCTTGGCGTGCAGGGTGCGGATCAGCGCGCGACGGCCGTGCAGCCACAGGCCGAGGGAGACGGCGGCGACCTCGACCAGGAGTTGGGACCCGGTGATGCCGGCCCAGCCGATGACGGAGTCGGCGCGGACCACGCTGAGCGCCGCGGTCACGGCTCCGGCGGCGAGGGCCGGGCCGGTGCGGCCCGTCGCGGCCAGGTGGAAGACGCTGAACAGGCTGGGGAAGGCGCGGTTGAGCAGCCCGCCGACCAGGACGGGCAGCACCGCGGCGGCGACCGGTTGGCGGCGGGCGAGGAGGAGGGAGAGCGAGGCGAGGGCGGCGCCGGCGACTCGCAGCGGGCGCAGGGGCAGGTCGGGGCTGAGCCACTGGGCTGCGCTCTCTTCGAGGGCGAGCACGAGGACGGTGGCGAACAGGAGCGATTCGATCAGCCGGTTGCGGCCGGGGGCGTACCAGCCGAGGAGCATGGTGCGTCCGGGGCGCGGCGCCTCCGGTGGGTGAACCGGCCGGAACAGGCGAACGGACCGGGACAGGCGGGGCGGGCGGGCCGGGTGGGTCGGGCGGGCCGGGTGGGGCGTACGTGTCAGGTGATCGGTGGTCATCCGGTCCTCCCTTCCATGGCGGTTCAGGGTCCTGATGCTACGGCGTGGCGGTGGGCCGTGGCCCCTGACGAACGACCAGTGACACCCTCGACTTTCGTCGGGGGTGCGGGCGGCCGGTCGGCCGATTCCGGGAGGTCGGGACGGTCTTTAGCTTCAGGGTCATGACGACCGATCAGCTCCGTCCCGGCCCTGCTCCCGATCCTGCTCCCGACCCCGATCCGGTCCCCCGTTCCGCGGTCTCCTCCGCCGCTCCCCGACCGGGTGGCGGCGAGGGCTGGTTCTTCCTCTCCGAGGCGCTGCGCACCTTCCGGCTGACGGGCGCGGTGGCGCCGAGCGGGGCGGATCTGGTGAACGCGCTGGTCGTCCCGGCGACGAGCCGTCCGGACCGGCCGATCTCGGTGCTGGAGGTCGGGGCCGGGACGGGGGCGGTGACCCGCCGGCTGGTGCGGGTGCTGCGGGCGGGCGACCGGCTGCACGCGGTGGAGTCCAACCCCCGGTTCGCGCAACGGCTCCGGGCGGATCCGGAGCTGGCGCGGCGCGGGCCCGAGCTGGGGCTTCGGGTGTCGGAGTGCCGGGTGCAGGACCTCCCGGAGGCCAGCGCGGCGCGGCCGGACGGCAGCGGCGACGGGGCCGGCGGCGGAACCGGCGCGGCCGCCGAGCGGTACGACGTGATCGTGTCGGGTCTGCCGTTCACCAACTTCGAACCGGCGGAGGTCCGGCGCATCCTCGACCTCTATCTGCGGCTGTTGCGGCCCGGCGGCGAGCTGACGTACTTCGGCTATCTGGGGACGTCGGCGGCGCGGCTGGTGACCTCGGGGCCGCGCCGGGGTGCGCGGCACCGGGCGGTGGTGCGGTTGCTGCGGCGGTTCGAGCAGGAGTACGGACTGGGGAGCCGGACGGCGTGGCGGAACGTTCCGCCGGCGCGGGCGTACCTGCTGCGCGCACCGGGCGGGGTCCGGGACGCGGCGGCGGGCGGGGCGGCGGGCGGGGCGGCGGCCCCCGCTCGATGATGGACCGGGGCCGTCGGCCGCGGCTCCGTGGCGAACAGTGGTGGCAAGCAGTGAGGAGTCCGCACATGACGGTCACGATCCGTGACGCCGAGGGCGCGAGCCGGTTCGAGGCCTGGGTGGACGACACCCTGGCCGGGTTCGCGGAGTACCTGCGCAGCGACGAGCTGGTCGTGTACCCGCACACGGTGGTCGAGCCGGCGTACGAGGGACAGGGCATCGGCAGCACGCTGGCGCGCGCCGCCCTGGACGACGCGCGGGCACGGGGGCTGGCGGTGCTGGCGACGTGCCCGTTCATCAAGGCATGGATGCTGCGGCACCCCGAGTACATCGACCTGGCGTACGAGAACCGGAGCCGGGTGAGCGACTGAGGCGTCGACGGACGGCCGGCGAGGCGGGGTCCCCCGGTCACCGGTAACAGCTGACGACTGACAACTGACAGATTTCAGATAACAGATAACAGATGACAGATTTTGAAATCTGTCAGCACCGGGACGCTGCGCCGCGCCGCCGTCCACCCCGTCGACGTGGTCGGCGCGCAGACGGCGCGGCCCACAACCTCCGGCTCGTCGAAGCCCCGCCCGCGGTCGCCGCCGATCGGATCGCCACCGTCGCGCAGCTCGCGATCGCCCGGGTCGCCCCGCGCCGCGAGAACCTGGTCCCCCTGGTCGGCGCCCGGCGCCGAGACCGGCCCGCCGAGGCGCTCGGCGCGCCGGACGTCCCCTCACCGAGGCCGACCTCCCGGCCGTCAAGACGGCGGTACCCGCCGGATCCGCGACCGGGGAACGGTACGCTGCCGCCCGGATGGCCCATCTCGACAGCGAGCGCTGAGCCGCGGCCCCGCCCGCGGCGGGCACCCCGTCACGGGCGGGGCCGTCCGCACCCGCACCGCCTCGCACCGCCCCGCGTCACCTCCACCACCCGCACGACCCACACGACCCGCCGACGGCCGCCGCTCCGGCCGACCGCCCGTCCGCCGCACCCGGCGGGCGGACGCCTCACCCGTAAGGACGAACCGCCCCGTGGCCACGGACAGCGCACTCACCACCGAACAGATCCTGAGCGCGACGGAGGACGCCCTCAGGCGGTTCGGTTCCACCAAGGCCACCGTCGTCGACGTCGCCCGCACCCTCGGCGTCAGCCACGGCAGCGTCTACCGCTTCTTCCCGAGCAAGGCGGCGCTGCGCGAGGCCGTCACCCAGCGCTGGCTCGCCCAGGCCCACGACGACCTGCGCTTCATCGCCATCGAGCCCGGCCCGGCCGCCGAACGCCTGCACCGGTGGCTGACCACGCTGTTCACCGCCAAGCGCAAGAAGGCCCTCGACGACCCGCAGCTCTTCGCGACCTACCTGACGCTGGCCGGCGAGGCGAGCCACGTCGTCGACGGCCACCTGACGGCGCTGGTCGACCAGATCGGCCAGATCGTCCAGGACGGCATCCAGACCGGCGAGTTCCGGCACACGCCGGTCAACGCGACCGCCCGCGCCGTGTTCGAGGCGACCGCCCACTTCCACGACCCCGCCCACGCGTCCGGCTGGTCGGACCCGGCGGTCGAGGACCGCTTCGAGGCCGTCCGCAAGCTCGTCCTGCGCGGCCTGGCGGCCGACGCCTGACCACTCCCGTCCCGGCGCGGGCAGCCCGGGGCGGCACGATAGCCGCTGGCCACCGCCCGCGCCCGGCCGGCAGACTGGCGCACGACGAACCGATCCCCTCGGAGCCCCGCTCGGAGAACGACATGCGCACCACCGGCCCGGGGCCCGGCCCCGCCACCGGCCCGACCCCCGGCCCCGCCCTCGACAGTCTGCAGGGCCTCGCCCTCGGCGACGCGTTCGGCGACCGCTGGTTCGCCGTCCCCGTCGACGAGGCGCCCGTCGCGCTCGCGGCCCGGCTGGCCCGGCCCGCGCCGTGGCACTGGACGGACGACACCGCCATGGCGATCGTCCTGCTCCGCCACCTGCGCACCCGCGGCGAGGTCCACCAGGACGCGCTGGCCCGGGAGTTCGCCGCCGAGTACACCCGCGAGCACGGCCGCAAGTACGGGCCGTCGATGCACCGCGTGCTGCGCGAGATCCACGCCGGCGCCGACTGGCGCGCGGTCACCTCGGGCCAGTTCGGGGGCCAGGGCTCGTACGGGAACGGCGCGGCGATGCGGGTGGCGCCGCTCGGCGCGTGGCTCGCCCACGACCTCGGCGCCGTCGCCCGCCAGGCCGAACTCCAGGCCCGCACCACGCACTTCCACCCGGAGGCGGTCGCCGGTGCGGTCGCCGTCGCGCTGGCGGCCGCCCTCGCCACGCGCAGCCGTGGAGGGGACGCTCCGGCGAGAGCGGAGCTGCTCGACGAGGTCGCCGGCCGGCTGCCGGAGAGCGACGTGCGCTCCGGCCTGCGGATCGCGGCCCGGCTGCCGGCCGGCACCTCCGTCCGGCACGCGGCGCACGTCCTCGGCTCGGGGGCGCGGATCTCGGCGCCGGACACGGTGCCGTTCGCCCTGTGGTCCGCCGCCGGGCACCCGGACTCCCTGCCCGACGCCCTCTGGCACACCCTGGAGCGCTGGGGCGATATGGACACCACCACCGCCATCGCCGGCGGCGTGGTCGCCGCCCGCACCGGGACCGCCGGGGTGCCCGCCTCCTGGCTGGCCGCCCGCGAGGAGCTGCCGCCCGACCTCCTGGCCGGCTGACCGGCACCCTCACCTGCCCGTACGGACGGGCCGGCCGCGCATCCCGCGCGGCCGGCCCGGATCCGTCGCCCTCGCCCCGTCCTCAGTCCTTCTCCCGCTTCAGTCCTTCTCCCGCCTCAGTCCCTCGAGTGGCCGAAGACGATCCGGTAGAGGATCAGCAGCACCAGCGCGCCGCCGATCGCGGACGCCCAGGTCGCCAGGTCGAAGAAGTGGGCCGTCACCTCTCGGTGCAGGAACTTCGAGGAGATCCAGCCGCCGACGAACGAGCCGGCGATGCCGATCAGGGTGGTCACCACCGCGCCACCCGGGTCCCGGCCCGGCAGCAGCAGCTTGGCCAGGGCCCCGGCCACCAGACCCAGCACGATCCATGCGACGAAGCTCATCCGCGCCCTCCCGCCCTCCGGTCCGTACGGCGGCCCCGTGCACGCCGTACTGCCTGCAAGGACGCCACTCCGCCGTCCGGCGGTTCCCGCCGCACCTACCCCGCTGGCGGGGCGGCTGGCGCGGCGTCCTTCTCCGGCCCCGGCTACCCCGCGATACTGCGCCCATGCGCATCCTGATCGCCACCGCCGGCTCACGGGGCGACGTCGCCCCCTTCACCGGGCTCGGCGCCCGCCTCGGCGCGGCCGGCCATCAGGTGGCGCTCGCCACCCACACGACCTTCGCCGACTCCGTGCGCGCCGCCGGACTGGAGTTCCGCCCGCTGCCCGTCGACCCGCGCGCCGAACTCGCCTCCACCGGCGGCAGGCGACTCCTGCGCACCGGGACCGGACCGCTCGGCATCATCCAGCTGTCCCGCCTGGCCCGGAGGTTCATGCCCGCCCTCGGCGCGGGCATCGCCGCCGCGACCGAACCGGGCGCCGACCTCCTGCTCACCTCCAGCACCACGGCCGAGCTCGGCCAGGTCGTCGCCGAGGCCGCGGGCATCCCGAACATCGCCCTCAACCTCCAACCACTCACTCCCACCCGCGAGTTCGCCCCGGCCGTCACCGGAACCCGCTCCCTCGGCGGGCCCGGCAACCTGCTCGCCGGCCACGCCGTCCAGGCCGCCGTCGACCGCCTCTTCGCCCCGGCCGTGCGCGGCCTACGACGCCAACTCGGCCTGCCGCAGCGCTCCGTGGCGCACGCCCGCCGCCACCGCACCGTGCTGCACGGCTTCTCGCCACGGGTCGTCCCGCGCCCCGCCGACTGGCACCCGTCCCACCAGGTCACGGGCTACTGGTGGCCGGCCACCGACCCCGGATGGCAACCCCCGCACCGTCTCCTGGACTTCCTCGCCGCCGGACCCCCGCCCGTCTACATCGGCTTCGGCAGCCTCGTCGTCCCCGATCCCGAACGCCTCACCGCCACCGTCCTCGCCGCCGTCCGCGCGGCCCGCGTCCGCGCCGTCCTCCAGTCCGGCTGGAGCGGCCTCGCCGCACCCGACGGCCACGAGGACGTCCTCACCATCGGCGACACCCCGCACGAATGGCTCCTCCCCCGCATGGCCGCCACCGTCCACCACGCGGGCGCGGGCACCACCGCCGCCACCCTGCGCGCCGGCATCCCCACCGTCCCCGTCCCCGCCCAACTCGACGCCCCCTTCTGGTCCGCCCGCCTCACCCGCCTCGGCACCTCCCCCGGCCCCGTCCCGCTCCCCCAGCTCACCCCCACCCGCCTCGCCACCGCCATCCGCCGAGCCCTCGACACCCCCCACCACCGCACCCGCGCCCAATCCATCGCCGCCGTCCTGAAGACGGAGGACGGCCCCGCCCGCGTCCTCGCCACAATCGCCCGCCTCGCCGGATAGCCCGTCCTGGCGGTGGCGCCGGTACCGGGAATACGAGCAGTGCCCGATCCGAGGGACGTTGGAGATACCGCCTTACCCACGCAACGAAGCCCAGCTCACGAACTCTGCTCCGCACCCGTGCGGGGTCGCCCCAGCGGCCGGACGACGAGGGAGACACCATTGGAGCTGCGACCAGGTCGACGTCGGATTCTGGGCGGAGTCGCCGCGGCTGCTCTGGCAGGCGCGCTCCCTGCCGCCGGACAGGCCTTCGCGCAGGGCGGAGTCGAGACCGAGGAAGGACTCGCCGACCGACTGCGCGCACTTGAGCAGGCGCATTCGGCGCGGTTGGGGGTCTTCGCGCGTGACACGGTCACCCGTCCCCGACCGCCACCGCCTGACCAGCTGGCTGTTGAGCAACACGACCGGCGCCAACCGCCTTCGCGCCGGCCTGCCGAAGGACTGGACCGTCGCGGAGAAGACGGGCACCGGCGGCTACGGCACCACCAACGACGTCGGCATCACCTGGCCCCCACGCCGCGGACCGATCACACTCGCGGTCCTGTCCACCAAACCCGAGCCCACCGCACCCGCCGACGAGCGGCTACTGGCAGAGACGGCCTCCCTGATCGCGACCGCACTCACCTGAGCGCCAGCTGCAACAGCTGGCCACCTCGCGTTCGAACCTTGCCCCACCGCTTCACCGAGCACGCGCTGCTCGCATCCCGGACTCGACCTGCTCCCCGCGCATGCGGGCTTGGCAGTACCGACGAGTACAGGAGAACCCAACACGACCGCCGCCGGCTCGCCGAGGGATCGGCTCGGCGCGAACGGCTTGCCCGAGCTTCGCTGTGCAATGTCAGGGCGGCTCCACCGAACAGCGCTGTCCGGGCGAAAAAGGCTTCAACGCTACTGTGCAGAAGCCGAGTTGGTATCGATCTTGATGTGCCCGAGGGTGATCTTCGGCTCGTGACCCGACTCTCCGTCAGATCACTTCGGCGAGCGAGCGCCCACGCCTCTCCGCCGACTTCCCGTCCAAACGAGGACGGCCGGGCCCACTGCTCCTGCGAAGAACAATGGCGGCCCCGGCCTACCCTCCATCGAAGGAGTGCCTTGATGGCGACTCGTACGGCCCAACGCCCGCAAGATCAACAGCTCATCACAGCCCTCGCGGCCCTGCTGGCAGCCTGCGTGTCAGCAGGGATGGGATCCGGCGCCGCCGTCGACGTCGGCATCCCCGTCGTGGTAGCCGTGGTGGTCGTGTCCGTCATCGTTACGGCCACCATCCGCGCCACCGCCCCTCACAGCAGGCGCCGGCAGAACCGCCGCTGAGACAGCGGGTGTGCGCACCGCGAACAGCGGTGCGCGCACCCGGCGGCCGGGGGCACCGGCAGCAGCGCGCCGCGATCGGTCACCTCCGTGCAGGACCGTTCACTTCTGATCTTCCGAGCCCCTAGGAGCAGCGCCCGTGTTGAATGACGGCGCGACTGGAGCGTCTTCCGGTCCGGGGCTCTCCGCGCGGTTGTCCGATGCCGCTCGTGCCGTCTGGGCCAAGTCCGACAAGGACACCGGTGGGTGGTTGCCGCTGTGGCGGCACATGGCGGACAGTGGGGCTGTCGCGGGGCGGTTGTGGGACGAGTGGCTTCCGAGGAACGTGCGGGAGTTGATCGCCGGGGCGGTCGGAGGCGATCACGGGCGGGCGCGGGAGCTCGCGGTGTGGTTGGCGGCCACGCATGACATCGGGAAGGCGACGCCCGCGTTCGCGTGTCAGGTCGACGGGCTCGCCGACCGGATGCGGGAAGCCGGGCTGGCGATGCACGACCAGAGGCGGTACGGCGACGACCGGCGGATGGCGCCGCACGGGCCGGCCGGTCAACTGCTGCTCCAGAAATGGCTGGTGGAACGGCACGGCTGGGCCCGCAGTACCGCCGGGCAGTGGGCGGTGGTGGCCGGCGGGCATCACG
Source organism: Kitasatospora sp. NPDC001527 (assembly GCF_040298605.1). Taxonomy (NCBI): domain Bacteria; kingdom Bacillati; phylum Actinomycetota; class Actinomycetes; order Kitasatosporales; family Streptomycetaceae; genus Kitasatospora; species Kitasatospora sp. NPDC001527. The sequence goes on from NZ_JBEPAM010000010.1 coordinate 12,047, forward strand.
GCGTGCCGCCGGGCCACGGCCAGCTGCACGCGCTCGAACTTCGCGAGGACCTGCTCCGCACCCCGGGAAAGAGCGAACCGCTGTGGCGCAGCGTGCAGTTCGAGATTCTCGACGCGTGCACGGAGGTACTCGGGGCCGCCGGTCCGCTGGATGCCATCAGGGACGTCAGGCTGCCGCAGACGGTGCAGGTGCTCCTGACCGGCGTCGTCATCATGGCCGACTGGATCGCCAGCAATCCGGATCTCTTTCCGTACTTCCCCGAGGACCGGCCCCGCTCGGAGGAAGAGCGCATCGAATCGGCGTGGGACGGACTACAGTTGCCGCCCGCCTGGGAGGCGGAGGAATCCCTCCTCGACGCAGCCGATCTGATGAGCGCGCGGTTCGATCTGCCGCCGGGCAGCGCGCCACGCCCCGTGCAGGAGGAGGCCGTCCGGCTGGCGCGCGAGCTGCCCGTGCCGGGGCTGCTGGTGATCGAGGCGCCGATGGGCGAGGGGAAGACCGAGGCGGCGCTCGCCGTCGCCGAGATCTTCGCCGCCAGGACCGGCGCGGGCGGGTGCTACGTCGCGCTGCCGACCCGCGCGACCGCCAACGCGATGTTCCCCCGCCTCACCGCATGGCTGGACCACCTGCCCGCCGACGGTGACCGGACCGTCTTCCTCGCCCACGCGAAGGCGGCGCTCAACGACGAGTACGCCGGCATGATGGCCGCCGACCGCCGCCGGATCGCGGCCGTGGACGTCGACGGCCCCAAGGCCTCCGGCCACCGCGCACAGCGGAAGAACGCCGGACTGATCGCCCACCAGTGGCTGCGAGGGCGCAAGAAGGGCATGCTCGCGTCCTTCGCGGTCGGCACGATCGACCAGGTGCTCTTCGCCGGCCTCAAGAACCGGCACCTCGCACTGCGCCATCTCGCGCTCGCCGGCAAGGTCGTCGTGATCGACGAAGTGCACGCCAACGACGCCTACATGAACACCTACCTGGAGCGGGTGCTCGCCTGGCTCGGCGCGTACCGGGTGCCGGTGGTGATGCTGTCGGCCACCCTGCCGGCCTCCACCCGGCGTGCCCTGGTCCGGGCGTACTGCGGGACGGGCGACGACGGGCAGGTGCCGGCCAACGCCGGCTATCCACTGCTCACCGCCGTCGCGCCGGGACACCCGCCCCTGACCCGCCGCCCCGCCGCCGACGCCGCCCGGCGGACGTCCGTCCGCCTCGAACCGCTGGACGACGACCTCACCTCGCTCACCGACCGCTTGGCGACGGAACTCGCCGACGGCGGCTGCGCCTTGGTGATCCGCAACACCGTCGACCGGGTCCTGGAAGCCGCCGAGCGGCTGCGCGAGCGGTTCGGGGACGACGCCGTCACCGTCGCGCACGCGCGTTTCGTCGACCTCGACCGGGCCCGGAAGGACGACGGTCTGCTGGCCCGGTTCGGACCCGACGGGGACCGGCCGCGCGGGCCGCACGTCGTCGTCGCCAGCCAGGTGGCCGAGCAGTCGCTCGACGTCGACTTCGACATCATGGTGACGGACCTGTGCCCGGTCGACCTGATGCTCCAGCGCGTGGGCCGCCTGCACCGCCACCCGCGCGGAGCGGGGCAGAGCGCCCGGCCGGCGGGACTTCGGACGGCGCGCTGCCTGGTCACCGGCGTGGATTGGGCAGCGCAGCCCCACCCCGCCCCCGTCAGGGGCTCGGCCTCCGTCTACGGCGTGCACCACCTCCTGCGGTCGGCGGCCGTGCTGTGGCCGCACCTGGCGGACGGAGCGCCCCTCTCGCTCCCGGACGGCATCGACGCGCTAGTCCAGCGCGCCTACGGCGACGAGCCGCTCGGCCCGCCCTCGTGGAGCGAGGCGATGACCGAGGCGGCGCGGGCACAGCGCCTCGCCGACGCCCAGCAGGCGGCGCGCGCCGAGGTGTTCCGGCTGGACGAGGTGCGCCCGCCGGGGCGGTCGCTGGTGGGCTGGCTGGACGCCGGGGTCGGCGACGTGGACGACCGTCGGCCCGGTGGGGCCCAGGTGCGCGACGGGGACGAGAGCCTGGAGGTGATGGTGGCGATGCGCCGTGCGGACGGCAGGCTCACCACCCTCCCCTGGCTGGACAGGGGGCGCGGCGGCCTGCCGTTGCCGACCGAGACCGTGCCCACGTGGAACGCCGCCCAGGCCCTGGCGGCGAGCAGTATGCGGCTCCCCTACCACTTCTCCAAGCCCTGGGTGATCGACAAGGCGATCGGCGGGCTGGAGCAACTGTTCGTCCCCGCCTGGCAGGTCAAGGAGTGTCCGCAGCTCGACGGCGAGCTGGTGCTGCTGCTCGACGAGGAGGGCCGGGCCGAACTGGCGGGATTCGAGCTGGAGTACAACCCGAGCGACGGTATGGCGGTGCATCCGGCCGGAGCCCGTGATGTGAGGTTGGTGAAGAGCGTGCCCTCGTTCGACCTGGTGTCCCGCCCCTGGCTGCCGGTGCAGCGACTGGACGGGACGACCGCCGAGTTGTCGCTGCGCGAGGTGTTCGCCGAGGCGGCGCGCTGGCTGGTGCACGCGCATGCCTTCGACACCTCGGGGATCAAGTCCGCCGCAGTGGGCGACGGTCGGGGGAGGAACGGGAAGGTGTACCCGCTCGGCACGGGATGGGCCGGCGGCCTCGGCGGTGTCCTCGCCGAGGGGGACGACCTGCGGGAGACCCTCCTGCTCAACCTGGTGGCCGCGGACACCCCCGGGGCCCGCTTCCGCCCCGAGGACCGGCCGGCCTGGCGGCGCGGGCCGTACGGCGCCGAGCAGGACCGGGAGGTGGCCGACCCTACGCAGCGCCCCTCCGGCCCGCGCGACCTGTACACCTGGCAGGCGCGTCGGATCCGCCTGCACCACGACGGGAGCGCGGCGACCGGGGTGGTGCTCTCGTACGGGGATCCGCTCGCGCCACACGACCGCCGCTTCACCGAGCCGCTGTCCGGCTGGCGGCGCAGTCGTCCCCAGGAGAGGAAGCTGGGCCGGACGCCGGTGTACCTTCCGCGTCAGCACGACCCGGCCCGCTCGGCCTGGCGCGGCCTGCCGGCCCTCCTGGAGTCGCGGGTGACTCCCGTGGACGGGAGGAAGGGCGAGCCGCCGGAGACCCAGACCCCGTTGGTCCTGGAGTGGGTGGCCAGGCTGTCCGTCGACGGGTCGCTGGACAGCGGGCGGTTGATCCGCGCGCGGACCGTGGGCGTGGTCTACGGGACCCAGCAGTCGGTGATCGACGAAGTCCTGGACGACGGTGTCACGCTCGCGGTGATCCTCCTGCACGAGGGCGGTTCGGCCTACCGGCAGGACGCCGTGAGCGCGGTGAGGGACGCGGAGGGTGGTGTGCGGGCGCTCGTCGATCTCGCGGCCGGCCTCGCCCAGGCCGCCGGGACGGAGGCCGACGGGCCCAAGGCCGTGGCGGCCGAGCGCGGCTACGCCGAACTCGACGGCCCCTTCCGCCTCTGGCTGCGGGAGTTGGGTCGGCGCACCGATCCCGGTCAGGCCCTTGCGGAGTGGCGGCTCGACGCCCGGCGCATCCTCGGCGCGCTGGGCGCGGAGCTGGTGGACACCGCTCCGCGGGCGGCGCGGGAGGGCCGGGTGGTGGTGCGCCGGAACGGCGGACGGATCTGGCTCAACGACACCCTGGCCTTCCTGTGGTTCCGCTCCGCGCTGGCCAGGGCCCTCGCCGGCCCGACGCCGCCGGAGGCCCCCGGCGGGAACGACGACGACTCCCTGGAGAACGACGACCGATGACCACCGCCCCCGTCCCCTCCCCCCGCCGCGACGGCCTCGGCCGGGCGGGCGGGGCGACGCACGACCACGTGAGCCAGTTGCAGCGCGGCTACCGCGCCGACGAGTCCCGTTCCGTCGCCCGGGTCGCGCAGATCCGGCGCGGCGCGGGCCGGCGGATCGGCGACCTGCCCGAACTCTGGGGCCTGACCGGCCTGGAGCGGCTCTACCCGAACGGGCGGACCGGGCCGTCGGACGCCCTCGCCGAGAACGCGATGCACACGGCGGTGACCCTGTGGTCGCTGCACCAGCAGTCGCACCGCGACGCCGGGATGCATCGCCCAGGCGGGCCGCAACTCGGGAGTGCGGTGCGACAGTTGATGCCGATCGACGACATCGACGAGCCGCTGCGCAAGCGGTTCGTCCGGGCGGGCTCGGCGCCGACCTTCGACATCCTCGCGCAGCGGCTGCGGGAGATCGTGCTGCTGCTGCGCCGCGCGGCCGTCCCGCTCGACTACGGGCTGCTCGCCGACCAGCTGTACCGGTGGCAACTGCCCACCCACCGGGGCGAGGTGAACCGCTCCTGGGGGCGCGGCTTCCACGCCTACCGGCCCTCGAAGGCCACCGACGGAGCGTCCGCCGCCGACACCGCCACCGAATCCCCCGACACCGACACCGACAAGGACGAATCGTGAGCACCCGCACCATTCTGGACGTCCACATCCTGCAGACCGTCCCGCCGAGCAACCTCAACCGGGACGACACCGGCTCGCCCAAGACGGCCGTGTACGGCGGGGTGCGGCGGGCGCGGGTGTCCAGCCAGGCGTGGAAGCGGGCGACCCGCCGGGCGTTCGAGGGCCTGCTGGACCCGGCGGAGCTGGGAGTGCGCACCAAGAAGGTGGCGGAGCTGCTGGCGGAGCGCATCACCGCGCTGGGCGTGGAGCTGAAGGAGCCGGAGGCGTGGCAGGCGGCGGCCGACACGATCAGCGCCGCGACCGGCGCGAAGGTGGAGCCGCCGAAGCGCAAGGCGAGGGCCGCCGAGGCCGACGACCCGGCACCGGAGTCCTCGTACCTGATGTTCCTCAGCAGCCGCCAGCTCGACGCGCTCGCCGCGCTCGCCGCCGAGGGGCTGAAGGAGTCCGGCGGGCTGAAGGAGTTCTTCAAGGACAAGGAGAACAAGGCGCGGGCCCGTGAGGCGGCCAACTCCCGTCACTCGGTGGACATCGCGCTGTTCGGCCGGATGGTCGCGGACGCCTCGGACATCAACGTGGACGCCGCCGCGCAGGTGGCCCATGCGATCAGTGTGCACGCGGTGGAGAACGAGTCGGACTACTACACGGCGGTGGACGACCAGCGGGCCGAGGACGAGCCCGGCGCCGGGATGATCGGCACGGTGGACTTCAACTCGGCGACGCTGTACCGCTACGCGGCCGTGGACGTGGACCGGCTGCGGGAGAACCTCGGGGACGGGCTGCGCGCGGACGAGGCGGCGGGTGTGCCGGTGCGGCGTGCGGTGGAGGCGTTCGTCGAGGCGTTCGTGACGTCGATCCCGACCGGCAAGATGAACACCTTCGCCAACCAGACCCTCCCGGACGCGGTGATCGTCAAGGTCCGCTCCGCCCGGCCGATCAGCTTCGCCGGGGCGTTCGAGGAGGCCGTCCAGGCCGGCGGCGACGGCCTCACCGGTGGCCATGTGGCGGGCGCCTGCGCGCAGTTGGCCGCCTACGTGCCGGAGGTGGAGCGGGCCTTCGGCGCCGTGACCGAGGACAGCTGGGTGCTGCGGGTCGGCGGGCGGACGTCCGCCCTCGGCGGGCTCGGTGCCGAGGTGGGGCTCGGCGAGCTGGTCTCGGCGGTCGGCGCGGCGGTGGCGAAGCGGCTCGCGGGGTCGGCCGGGTGAGCGTGCTGCTGCTGCGGCTGGCCGGTCCCCTGCAGTCCTGGGGTTCCTCCGCCCGGTTCGCCCGGCGGACCACCGAGCCGGCGCCGACGAAGAGCGGGGTGCTGGGGATGCTCGCCGGCGCGCTGGGGCGGGACCGGGGGGACGACCTCACCGACCTGGCCGCGCTGCGGTTCGGGGTGCGCACCGACCAGCCGGGCACCCGGATCCGGGATCTCCAGACGGCCCACCACGGGGACCCCGACAAGGCCATGCCGCTGTCCGAGCGCTTCTACCTCGCGGACGCGGTGTTCGTGGCGGCCGTGGAGGGCCCGGACGCGGCGGTGGACGAGCTGGCGGCGGCGCTGCGCGCGCCGGTGCACCTGCCGTACCTGGGCCGCCGCTCGTGTCCGCCGAGCGGACCGGTGGACCTGGGGGTGCGGTGGGAGGCGGGGCTGCGGTCGGCCCTGGAGCGGGAGCCGTGGCAGGCGGCGCCCTGGTACCGGGCGCGGCACCACGCGGCCTCGGTGGCGCTGCCGGTCCAGGCGGACGCCGAACCGGCCGAGCAGCCGCGGGCGGACCTGCTGCGGGACCTGCCGCTGAGCTTCGACCCCCGGCACCGCCGCTACGCGCTGCGCGGGGTGGTCTCCTTCGTCGTCAACGCGCCGACGCTCGTTCCCGATCACGATCCGACGGCCCACCTGGACCTCCTATGACCAACGGGAATCCGCCTGACATGTTCCTCACCCGCCTTCGCGTCAACACCGCCCGCGCCGGGGCCCGGCGGCTGCTCTCCTCGCCGCAACTGCTGCACGGCGCCGTGATGGCATCCTTCGCCGAACTTCCGGCGGCGCCCGCCCCGGCGGCGTCCGCCCCGGCGGACGCGGCGCCCCGCGTGCTGTGGCGGATCGACCACAACGCCCGCGCCGAGGTGCTGCTCCACCTGGTGAGTCCGCAGCGGCCCGATCTCACCCACCTGGTGGAGGAGGCCGGCTGGCCGACCACCGGCGGCTGGCAGACCTTCGACTACGGCGCGTTCCTGTCCACCATCGCCGCCGGGTCGACGTGGGCGTTCCGCCTGACGGCGAACCCCGTGCACAGCATCCGCCGCTCCCCCGACGAGCCGACCAAGCGGACGGCCCACCTCACCCAGCGCCACCAGGCGGGCTGGCTGCTGAAGCAGCAGGAGCGGGCCGGCTTCACCGTCGTCGAGAAGGCGCCGGAACGCCGGCTGCTGGCGCAGGGGGACGAGCACGAGCTGGTCGTGCACCGGCAGCGCAGCGTGTCCTTCGGCAAGAACGACCGGGTGCACGCCGGGCGCCACAAGGTCACCCTGGTGACCGCGACCTACGACGGCCGGCTGCGCGTCACCGACCCGGACGCGCTGCGCCGTACCCTCACCGCGGGGCTGGGCAAGGCGAAGGCGTACGGGTGCGGGCTGATGACGCTCGCGCCGGTGCGGGGGTGACGGGGTGGCCGCGACTCCGGAGAGCAGGCCGGTCTCCTCTCCCCGGGAGCTGACCCGGATCAGCGACCGGGTCTCGTTCCTGTACCTGGAGCGGTGCACGATCCACCGAGAGGACAACGCGATCACCGCCACCGACGAGTCCGGCGTGCGGTACATCCCGTCCGCGACGCTCGGGGTGCTGCTGCTCGGACCGGGCACCCGGGTGACGCACCAGGCGATGAGCGTGCTCGGCGAGTGCGGCGCGGGCGTGGTCTGGGTGGGCGAGCACGGTGTGCGCTACTACGCGGGCGGCCGGGCGCTGACCCGTTCGGCCGGGCTGATGGAGGCGCAGGCGACGGCGTGGGCGAACCGGCGCCACCGGCTGGACGTGGCGCGGGAGATGTACCGGCTGCGGTTCCCCGAGGCGGATCCGGCGGGCCTGACCAGACGCGGGATGCTCGGCGGGGAGGGTGACCGGCTCAGGGCCGTCTACCGGGCGGAGGCGGCGCGGACGGGCGTGCGCTGGGTGCGGCGCGAGTACGACCGGGGCGACTTCGCGGCCGGCGACGCGCCGAACCAGGCGGTGACGGCGGCCGCGCAGTGCATGTACGGGATCGCGCACTCGGTGGTGGTGGCGCTGGGGTGCAACGGCGACGGGACCGGGGACGGGGACGGGGACGGGGACCGCGACACCGTCCGGCTGCTCACCGACCGGGACGGCACGGTCGCGGGCGGGCGCAACTACGGCGGCGAGGTGGTCTGGTGATCACCCTGGTGCTCGCGGACTGCCCGGCCGGGCTGCGCGGGCTGCTGACCAGGTGGCTCACCGAGATCTCGCCGGGCGTCTTCGTCGGCGATCCGTCGGCGCGGATCCGTGAGGTGCTGTGGGAGGAGGTGCGGACGTACCGGGGCCGCGGGCGGGCCGTCCTCACCTACAGCACGGACACGGAGCAGGGCTTCGCGTTCGCGACGCACGAGCACCGGTGGCACCCGGTGGACCACGACGGACTGACGCTGATCCACCGCCCGGTGGACCGCCCGGCACCGGCGCCCCGCGGCGGGCCGCCGACGGACGGGGCCGCGAGCGGGTGGAGCAAGGCCGCCAGGCGGCGCCGGTTCGGGGGCCGTTAGGCCCACCGGCCCCCCGGCACCGCCTGACACCCCTGGCACCACCGGGCTCCCCCAACCAGCGGTCGGCGGCGGTCGGCGGTGGCGCGCATCGGGAGTATTGTGATGCCCCGTCACATAAGCCGTGAAGCGGAGAAAGTGGGGCGGCCGGTGGATCGGCGTGCGGTGGTCCGCGCAGGGGTGTTCACCGCGGCGGCGCTCGCGGTACCGGCCCGGGACACGGCGTCCGCCGCGGCGCCGCCACCGCGAGCGCCGGGAGCGCCGGGAGCGCCGGGAGCGCCGGGCACACCCGAGCCGGCGTTGGCCAGGCTTCGGGCGGGCAACGAGAGGTGGTGCGGCGACCGGGCCGCCCACCCGGACACGGGTGCCGCCCGCCGCGTCGAACTGGCCGCCGGCCAGGAGCCGTTCGCGGTGGTGTTCTCCTGCATCGACTCCCGCGTGCCGCCGGAGCTGGTCTTCGACCAGGGCCTGGGCGACCTGATGGTGGTCCGCACCGCCGGCCACACCCACGACCCGCTGGTGGCCGGGAGCCTGGAGTACGGGCCCGCGGAGCTCGCCACCCCGCTGCTGGTGGTCCTGGGACACCAGCGCTGCGGGGCGGTGACCGCCGCCGTCGAGTGCTTCCGCGAAGGCCGTGAACTGCCCGGTCACCTGGCCGACATCGCGCACGACCTGCGCCGCCCCTACGAGGAGGCCGTGCGTCTGGGGACGGCGCCGGACGAGCTGACCGAGGCCACCATCCGCGCCCAGACCAGGCAGACCGTGGCCGCGCTGCACCAGGACCGCCTGCTGCGCCCGCTGATCGCGGACGGGAGGCTGCGGGTGGTCGGCGCGTACTACCGCCTGGACTCCGGCCGGGTCACCTTCTTCGACTGACACCGGCCGCCACCGTCGCGCGGCCGCCCCGTGCCCCTCCGCGCCGCGGTCCCTAGACGGCGCCGGTGCGCAGGTGGGGGACGATGGCGGTGCCGTAGGCGTCGATGGTGGGTTCGACGGCGTCGTGCATCGCGTAGATGGCGAACTGGTCGACGCCGAGGGTGCGGAGGTGTTCGAGGCGGGCGAGGTGGGTGTCCACGGGGCCGATGAGGCAGAAACGGTCGACGATCTCGTCGGGGACGAAGGCGGTGTCGGGGTTCCCGGCGCGGCCGTGGTGACTGTAGTCGTAGCCCTGGCGGTCCTTGATGTAGGCGGTGAGGGCCTCGGGGACGAGGTCGGAGTGCTCGCCGTAGTGGCGGACGAGGTCGGCCACGTGGTTGCCGACCATGCCGCCGAACCAGCGGCACTGTTCGCGGGCGTGGGCGAGGGCGTCCGGGGAGTCGTCGGCGGTGACGTAGGCGGGCGCGGCGACGCAGACGGTGACCGCGTCGGGGTCGCGGCCGGCTTCGGCGGCGGCACGGCGGACGGCCTTGACCATGTACTCGGTGAGGTAGGGGTCGGCGAGCTGGAGGATGAAGCCGTCGGCCTGGCGGCCGGTCAGGGCGAGGGCCTTCGGGCCGTAGGCGCCCATCCAGACGGGCAGTTCGGCGCCCTCGCCGACCCAGGGCAGGCGCATCTCGGTGCCGTCGACCTCGGTGGTGCGGCCCTCGGCCAGCTCCTTGACGGCGTGCATGGCGTGCGAGAGCCGCTCCAGGGTAGCGGGCTTGCGGCCGGCGACGCGCATGGCGGAGTCGCCGCGGCCGATGCCGCAGACGGTGCGGTTGCCGTACATGTCGTTGAGGGTGGCGAACAGGGAGGCGGTGACCTCCCAGGTGCGGGTGGAGGGGTTGGTGACCATGGGACCGACGGTGAGGGTGCTGGTCTCGGCCAGGATGCGGCTGTAGATGACGAAGGGCTCCTGCCACAGGACGCAGGAGTCGAAGGTCCAGCCGTGGGTGAACCCGGCCCGCTCGGCGCGGATCATGCGGTCGATGAGCAGGCGGGCGGGCGGGTCGGTCTGCAGGACGAGGCCGATGTCCATGGAGGCTCCGGAAGGCGAAGGAAGGCGAGGAGGGGAGGAGGGGAGGAGGAGGCTGCGGGGGCTGAGGAGGAGACGGGCGCGGCGGGGCCGAGGGGGCGGGCTCAGCCCAGGTACTGGCAGGTGTCGCGGCGCAGGAAGGTGCCGTGGCCGGCCCGGCCGAGCCAGGTGCCGCGGTCGAGGACGACGGTCCCCCGGGACAGGACGGTGCGGGCGCGGCCGGTGAGGGTGCGCCCCTCGTAGGCCGAGTAGTCGACGTTCATGTGGTGGGTGGCGGCGGAGACGGTCTGCACGGCGGTGGGGTCGTAGACGACCAGGTCGGCGTCGGCGCCGGGGGCGAGGGTGCCCTTGCGGGGGTGCAGGCCGAACATCCGGGCCGGGGTGGTGCAGGCGATTTCGATCCAGCGGCGGCGGCTGAGGTGTCCGTCGACGACGGCCTGGTGGAGCAGGTCCATCCGGTTCTCCACGCCGGGCAGGCCGTTGGGGATCCTGGAGAAGTCGCCGCGGCCCAGTTCCTTCTGGCCGGTGTAGCAGAACGGGCAGTGGTCGGTGGAGACCACCTGGAGGTCGTTGGTGCGCAGGCCGCGCCAGAGGGCGGCCTGGTGCTCGCGGGGGCGCAGCGGGGTGCTGCACACGTACTTGGCGCCCTCGAAGCCGTCGCTGCCCTCCTCGGCGAGGTTGTCGGTGGAGAGGAAGAGGTACTGCGGGCAGGTCTCGCCGAAGACGGGGTGACCGTCGTCGCGGGCGCGGGCGAGTTCGGCGAGCGCGGAGGCGGCGGAGACGTGGACGACGTAGAGCGGGCTGCCGGCGACCTGGGCGAGTTTGATCGCGCGGTGGGTGGCCTCGGCCTCCAGCAGTTCGCGGCGGACCTCGCCGTGGTAGCGGGGCGCGGTGCGGCCGGCGGCGAGGGCCTGTTCGACGAGGACGTCGATGGCGATGCCGTTCTCGGCGTGCATCATGATCATTGCGCCGTTGACGGCGGCGCGCTGCATGGCGCGCAGGATGCGTCCGTCGTCGCTGTAGAAGACGCCGGGGTAGGCCATGAAGAGCTTGAAGGAGGTGGACTCGCCGGAGTCGACGAGGGTGTCCATCTCCTTGAGGACGGCGTCGGTGACGTCGGAGACGATGGTGTGGAAGGCGTAGTCGATCGCGCAGTTGCCCTCGGCCTTGGCGTGCCAGGCGTCCAGGCCCTCGCGCAGGCTGCCGCCGACGGGCTGGACGGCGAAGTCGACGATGGTGGTGGTGCCGCCCCAGGCGGCGGCGCGGGTGCCGGTCTCGAAGGTGTCGGAGGCGTGGGTGCCGCCGAACGGGAGTTCCATGTGGGTGTGGACGTCGACGCCGCCCGGGATGACGTAGTGGCCGGCCGCGTCGATGACGGTGTCCGCGGTCCAGGCGAGGGCGGCCTCGCTGCCGGTGGCGGCGAGGGCGGCGATCCGCTCGCCCTCGATGAGGACGTCGGCGCGCAGTTCCTCGGTGGCGGTGATGACGAGTCCGCCGCGGACGGCGGTGCGGCGGGGCGTGGCGCCGGTCGCGGAGGTGTTGGCCGCGGGGCTGCTGGTCACAGGGGTGCTGGTCACGTGGGTCGCCTCCGTCACGCCTCGGTCAGCGGGCCGTAGGCCTCGGGGCGGCGGTCGCGGTAGAACGCCCACTGCCGGCGGACCTCCTCGATGAGGTCGAGGTCGAGGTCGCGGACGACGAGTTCCTCCGCCTTGTCGGAGGCGACGTCGCCGACGAACTGTCCGCGCGGGTCGACGAAGTAGGACGTGCCGTAGAAGTCGTTGTCGCCGTACTCCTCGGTGCCGACGCGGTTGATGGCGGCCACGTAGTAGGCGTTGGCGACGGCGGCGGCCGGCTGTTCGAGCTGCCAGAGGTAGGCGGAGAGGCTGCGGCTGGTCGCGGAGGGGTTGTAGACGATCTGCGCGCCGCCGAGGCCCAGCGCCCGCCAGCCCTCGGGGAAGTGCCGGTCGTAGCAGATGTAGACGCCGACCTTGCCGACGGCGGTGTCGAAGACCGGCCAGCCGAGGTTGCCGGGCTTGAAGTAGTACTTCTCCCAGAATCCCTTGACCTGCGGGATGTGGTGCTTGCGGTACTTGCCGAGGTAGCCGCCGTCGGCGTCGATCACGGCGGCGGTGTTGTAGTAGACGCCGGGCTGCTCCTCCTCGTAGACGGGGACGACGAGGACGAGGCCGAGCTCGCGGGCGAGGTCGCGCATCCGGCGCACGGTGGGGCCGTCGGGGACGGGCTCGGCCCAGCGGTAGTGCTCGGGTTCCTGGACCTGACAGAAGTACGGGGCGTTGAAGACCTCCTGGAAGCCGAGGATCTTCGCGCCCCGGGCGGCGGCCTCGCGGGCGTACCGCTCGTGGAGGGCGATCATGCTCTCCTGGTCGCCGGTCCAGCGGGTCTGGACGAGGGCGGCACGGACGATCTGCGACATGGGTACCTCCGCAACTCCGCGGCCCGTCCCGGGGGCGGGCCCGCGGTCCGAGGGTTGGCGGGCGGTGTTGCCTGCGGTGGATGTCTGCGTGCGGTCTACGTGCGTAGAGGGTGGGTCCGTCGACCGTAGGCCCGACTTCGGTCGCCTGACAATACGTCGGACGCGACGCGGCCGGGGCGATCTTGGTGGGCGGACACGCGGGATCCGGTAGATGGGATGAAACGGTCATCTACCCCGGGGGCGCGCTGCTTACTCATTCGAGTGAATCCAGGAGCGGTCCGGCGTGGTTCGGGGCAGGAAGCCGGTGACGCTCCTCCGGTCCGCCGCCGGAGGAGCCCGTCGTCAGGTGGTGTCGTCGGGTGGTGGTGGCCCGGAGCGGTCGGACGCGGGGCGGTCGGCCCCGGAACGGCCGGGGCCCCGGAGTGACCGGAGAGGGGGGTGGTGGACGGATGGTGACGGCCGACGCCGCGCGGGGAGCGCCGCGAACGGCGCGGGCGCCCGCAGTGCCCGCCTGGGGCGGGGTGCTGCTCGGGCTCGGGGTGCCGGTGCCGGCGGTGCTCGGGTGGCTGCTGTTCGTCCGCCGGACGCCCGCCGGCCAGGGCACGCTGGACGTCCGGCTCCAGTTGGCCGGCTCGCGGGCCGCCGCCGAGGCCGTGCTCGCCGGGCGCGCCCCGGCCTTCCGCGCCTCGCTGGACGCCGACCTCTGGCTGCTCGGCGGCCTCGCGGTGACGCTGGCGGCGGCCGGGATGCTCGGGGCGTACGTGTTCACCCGGGCGCACTGGCGGCTGACCGCGGTCGTCGCGGGCCTGGCCGGGGTGCTGGCCGGCGGCTGCGACCTGGCCGAGGACGTGCTGCTGGCCGCCGGGCTGGGCTGCACCGGCCCCGGGCCCACCGGCGGGGACGCGCCGTTCGCCGCGGCGGCGGCGTTCGCCACGGTCAAGTGGCTGCTGCTGCCGCCCGCGGGCGCGGTGGCCGTCGTCGTCTGCGCCGCCACCGTGCACCGGGCGGTGCGCGCCCTGCTGCCCTGCCCGCCGGAGGAGGAGCGCGGCGGATCCGAGGACGAGGCGCCCGGGGGCGAGGCGTCCGCAGGCGGCGGGAGCGGGACGGGGCCCGCGCTGATCCCGCCCTGGCCGGTGGCGACCGCGCGCGGCGGACGGTGGCCGCCCGGCCCCCGGACGCACGGGCCGCTCACCCGGCACGCCCGCTGGCGCAACGCCGCCCGGGTGCCGCCCGGCCGCGAGAACGCCCGGCTCGGCTTCTGCGTCTCCGGCGGCGGCATCCGCGCGGCCTGCGTCACCCTCGGTGCGCTGCAGGCGCTGCGCCCGTGGCTCAAGCAGGCACGCTACCTGGTCGCCGTCTCCGGCGGCGGGTACACCGTCGGCGCGATGCAGCTGGCGCTCTGCGACGCCGCGCCCGGCGGACCGGTGCGGGCCCGCTCCGGGCTGGACGCCGACACCGTCCTCGAACCGGGCTCGCCCGAGGAGGACCACCTGCGGCGCCACTCCAAGTACCTGGCGGACGGCGCGGGCGAGTGGCTGGTGGCGCTCGGGACCCTGCTGCGCGGCCTCGTCGCGGCGCTCTCCCTGCTGCTCGCCGCCGTCCTGGTGCTGGGCCTGGGGCTGAGCCGCTTCTACCACCTCGTGCCGCTCGCCGACCTGGACGGCCCGCCGTCGGCGCGCTCCCCCGCCCTGTTCGCGCTCGCCGGGCTGCTGGCGACCGCCGCCACCGGGTGGCTGCTGTGGCTGCTCACCTTCTCCTGGCTCGGCTGGAACACCCTGCTGCCCCGCGTGCTGCGCCGCTTCTCGCACGGCGCGCTCGCGCTGGCCGCGCTGACCGCCGTGGGCGTGCTGGCCGTCCCGGGCCTCGCCTGGGCCGCCGTCGCGCTGCAGCGCGCGCTCGCGGTCGGCGCCCGGCAGACCGGGGCCGGGATCAGCCTCACCGTCCTGCTCAGCTACCTGGCGCTGCTGCTGGGCATCCTCTGGCACGGCCGGCACGCCATCGAGCAGGGCGCGGCGGTGCTCGGCGGCGTGCTGCGCGGCGCCGGGCTGCGGCGGCCCGGCGGTCTCACCGGGCGGATCACCGAGTACCTGGTGCTCTGGTCGGCGCTGACCGCGCTCACCTCGGGCACGCTGCTCACCTTCGGCTGGGCGGTGGCCACCGGGCACTCCTGGCCGGTCCCGCTCCAGGTGCTGCTGCCGCTGGTGCTGCTCACGGTGGGGCTCAACCTCGACCAGACCTGGATGGGCCTGCACCCCTTCTACCGGCGCCGGCTCGCCTCGGCCTTCGCCGTCCGACGGGTGGTCGAGGGCGGCTCCGGAGGCGGGAGCGGGAGCGGGGGTGAGGGCGGAGGTGAGGACGGGGATCAGGGCGGGGATCGCGGCCGGGACGGTGATCCGGGCCGGACCGGGGAGGTGCTGGCCCGGCCGTACCACTTCTTCCGCGAGCAGACCCGGCTGAGCCACTACGGCGCCCGGCAGCCGGACTTCCCCCAGGTGATCTTCGCGGCGGCGGCGAACCTCTCCGGCAGCGCGCGGACGCCGCCGGGGCGGCGGGCGGTGTCGTTCACCTTCTCCCACGACTACGTGGGCGGGCCGGACGTCGGCTACGCGCGCACCGACCTGCTGGAGCGGCGCACCCGGCGGCACATCGCCCGCGACCTCACCGTGCAGTCCGCGATGGCCGTCTCCGGCGCGGCGTTCTCCTCGGCGATGGGCCGCCGTTCCCGCGCCTACCAGGGGCTGTTCGCGGTGACCAACGCGCGGTTGGGCACCTGGCTGCCCAACCCGGCGGCGCTCGCCCCGCTCTGGTCCGCCGACCGGGACTGGCGGTACGCGCCGCAGCCCGCCGTCCGGCGGCTCTCCTACCAGCTGCGCGAGGCCTGCGGCCGGTACCCGATGGACGCGCGGTTCCTGCTCACCACCGACGGCGGGCACTACGAGAACCTCGGCCTGGTCGAGCTGCTGCGGCACGGCGTGCGGACGGCGGTGTGCATCGACGCGAGCGGCGACTCCGCCTTCGCGGGGGCGCTCGCGGCGGCGATCACCCTGGCGCGCGAGGAGTTGGGCATCGCGATCACGCTGCGCGAGCCGGAGCTGCTGATCCCGGGCAGTGCCGGCGGCGGGGCGCCCGGCGGGAGCGGCCAGCCGACCCTGCGCGGGCTGGCGGCCCGGCTGGCCGACCGGCTCTCCGCCCGGGTGGTGGTGGTCGGCGACATCGTCTACCCGTGGCCGCTGGAGCTCGGGGAGCCCGACGGCCCGCCCGGTGCGCCTGATGCGGACGGTGTGCCCGGCGCGGCCCGGCACGGCACGCTGATCGTCGCCCAGGCGGTGCTCACGCCCGGCATGCCGTACGAGCTGCACGCGTACGCGGCGTCCGATCCGGCCTTCCCGAACGACGGCGCCGGCGACCAGTGGTTCGACCACCGGCAGTTCGACGCCTACCAGACGCTCGGCCGGTACCTGGGCGAGCAGGCCGCACCGGCGGTCGCGGCGGCACTGGCGGTGGCGGGGGCGGAGGCAGGGACGGGGACGGGGACGGGGACGGGGACGGGGGCTGGGGCCGGGGCGACGGCGGGCGGCTCGGCGGCACCGGGGGCCACGACGCCGGCCGCCCGCAAGTCCAACGGCCGGGCGCCGGGCCGGGCCGCGACCGTCCCCGGCCCCGGCCGGGCGCCCGGGTCCGGGAGCGGAGCCGGAGCCGGAGCCGAACAGGGCACCACCACGCCCGACCAGGGACTCAACGGGCAGGTGTGAGGGTGCTCGCTTGACTCCCACCGCGTCCGTCGGGAAGGATCCGGCCCATGGACACCGGCACCACTCTGGTCTGCCGCCTTCACGTCGACCTCCGGCGCCAGGCGAGTTCCATCTGTGCCTGTTGTTGATCTTCCCCTTCCCCGCCGGCCCCGCCCTGTGACGTCCCCCAGGGTTCGCGCCGCACAGCCACACCCGTCTTCCTGACGCGCCTTCGCCCTGCGTGAGCGTGCCGTCCACCGGCGTCCGACCGGCGCGGCCCGCTGCCGTCCGCTGCGGTCCGGCGCGTGCGCCACCGCGCTTCCGCCCCCTCCCGCCTCCCCGAGGACACCCACATGAACCTGGACCTCGCCCCCGACACGCCCGTCCCCGCGCCCGTCCCCGCCGCCGCCCCCGCCGCCGTCCCCGCCGGGGAAGCCCGCGCGCCGCTCACCCCGAACGCCCTGCGGACGATCGTCCGCGAGCTGGCCGAACGGCCCGACCAGTGGATCCACCACGTGCGGCTCTCCACCGAGGAGCGCTGGTACCGCCGGCTCGCCGCCGACGAGGACCACGAGGTGTGGCTGATCAGCTGGCTGCCGGGCCAGTCCACCGGCTTCCACGACCACGGCGGCTCGCGCGGCGCGTTCACCGTCGCGCTGGGCGAGTTGGAGGAGCTGTCGCTGGGCGGCCCCGAGCAGGGCCTGCTGATCCGGCGGATCCAGTCCGGCACCGCCCGCGCGTTCGGCCCCGACTACGTGCACGACGTCCGCAACACCGCGTCCGGCCCGGCCGTGACGCTGCACGCCTACTCGCCGCCACTGAACTCGATGGCGCACTACGACCTGCGGGCCGGCGGCCTGGTCCGCACCTCCGAGGAAGGACCCGACCAGTGGTGACCACGATCGACGACCTGCTCGCCCGCTCCCGCGCGGGCGTCCACCGGCCCGGCGCCGAGGAGGCGCACCGCGCCCAGCGCGAGGGCGCGCTGCTGGTGGACATCCGCCCGGCGGCGCAGCGCGCGGCCGAGGGGGAGATCCCCGGAGCGCTGATCATCGAGCGCAACGTCCTGGAGTGGCGGCTGGACCCGACGGGCAGTCACCGGATCCCGGAGGCCACCGGGCACGACCTGGAGGTGATCCTGGTCTGCTCGGAGGGGTACGCGTCGAGCCTGGCGGCGGCGTCGCTGCGCGAGTTGGGCCTGCGCCGTGCGACCGACCTGGACGGCGGGTTCGTCGGCTGGGCGGCGGCCGGGCTGCCGACCCGTCAGGGAGCTTGAGCGGCCACGGCCGGTAAATCAGGGACACATGGGTCGTCAGGTCATAGGCTGATCAGAGTTTCCACCGCCGCCAGGGCGGGCAACCACGCGACCGACGGGTACACCGTCCGAGACCGACCGACCGCCAGACGACGACACCATCGGCGCCGCCGCCGGGGGCCGCCGAGACGAGGAAACCCCCCGTGATCAGATTCGACGGCGCGGGCAAGCGCCACCCCGACGGCACGGTCGCCGTCGAGGGCCTCGACCTCGACGTCCCCACCGGTCGCACGACCGTGCTGGTCGGCCCGTCCGGCTGCGGGAAGACCACCCTGCTGCGGATGGTCAACCGCATGGTCGAGCCGACCTCGGGGCGGGTCCTGCTGGACGGCACCGACGTGGCCGCGCTGGATCCGGCCAAGCTGCGGCGCGGCATCGGGTACGTGATCCAGCAGGCCGGGCTGTTCCCGCACCGCCGGGTGATCGACAACGTCGCGACCGTGCCGTACCTGCTCGGCTGGGACCGGAAGAAGGCCCGTGCCCGCGCGGCCGAGTTGCTCGACCTGGTCGGGCTCGCCCCGGAGACCGCCAGGCGGTACCCGTTCCAGCTGTCCGGCGGCCAGCAGCAGCGCGTCGGCGTGGCGCGGGCGCTGGCCGCCGATCCGCCGGTGCTGCTGATGGACGAGCCGTTCAGCGCGGTCGACCCGGTGGTGCGGGCCGGGCTCCAGGAGGAGCTGCTGCGCCTGCAGTCCGAGCTGCACAAGACGGTGCTGTTCGTGACCCATGACATCGAGGAGGCGGTCCGGCTCGGCGACCAGGTCGTGGTGCTGCGCGAGCGGGGGCGGATCGCCCAGCTCGCGGACCCGCACACGCTGCTCACGGCGCCCGCCGACGCGGACGTCGCCGCGTTCCTCGGCCGTGACCGGGGCCTGCGCGGGCTCGGGCTGCGGACCGCCGAGGCCGTCGCCGTCCGGCCGATACCGGGCGGTCCGGGCAGCGGTCCGGGCAGCGGGGCGGCGGCCGGCCGGGCGCGCTTCGGCCGGTGGGAGCTCGCGCTGGACGACGAGCGCCGCCCGATCGGGTGGATCGACCGGGACGCGGCGGGCGGCGCCCTGCAGCCGGCTCCCGGGTTCCGGCCCGCGAGCGACACGCTGCGCGCCGCGCTGGACGCCGCCGTGCTCTCCCCCGCGGGCATCGCCGTCGCCCTGGACGCCGAGGGCCGGGTGACCGGCACCGCCGACCGCGAGGCCGTCCTGGCGGCGCTCGCCGCCCACCCGGCCCCGGCCGGGCCCGCGGGCGCCCCCGAGGCCCAGCAGGTCACGGGGGCGCAGCAGAACGCGGTGGCCCAGCAGGTCACGGGCGCGCAGCAGGTCACGCGGGCGGAGACGATCGAGACGGACGGAGTCGGCGGTGGACGGTGAACCGATCGTCCGCTGGTACTGGATCGGCGACCACCTCGGCTACCTCGGCGACCTGCTCGCCGACCACGCCGTCATCGCGCTGCTCCCGGTCCTGATCGGCCTGATGCTGGCGATCCCGCTCGGCCTGGCTTGCGCCCGCCACCCGCGGCTCTACCAGCCGCTCGCCGCCGTCTTCAACATCGTCTACGCCCTGCCCTCGCTGGCCGTCTTCGTGGTGCTCATCCCCTACACGGGGCTGGCCACCCAGGCCACCGTGATGATCCCGCTCACCTTCTACGCGCTCGCCGTGCTGCTGCCGACCACGGTGGACGGGCTGCGCGCCGTGCCCGACCCGGTGCGGCAGGCCGCGACCGCGATGGGGTACGGGCCGTGGCACCGGCTGGCCGCCGTCGAACTGCCCGCCGCCGTCCCCTACCTGGTGGCCGGTCTGCGGGTGGCGGCCGTCTCCAGCATCTCGCTGGCCTCGGTGGGCGCGCTGGTCGGGCGCGGCGGGCTCGGCTACCTGTTCGTCGACGGCTTCCAGCGCACCTTCCCGACGCCGATCGTGGCCGGGATCGTCCTGATCACGGCGCTCGCGCTGACCGTGGACCTGCTGCTGGTCGGCGCCCGCCGCCTGCTGGCGCCCTGGGCCGTGCGGGAGAAGGGAGCGGGCCGGTGAACTGGCTCACCTGGCTGGGGGACTTCTTCTCCGACCCGGACCGCCGCAGCGGCCCGAACTCGATCGTCAACCGGATCGCCGAGCACCTGCTGTTCTCCGCCGAGGCGCTGCTGTTCGCCGCGCTGCTGGCCGTCCCGCTCGGGCTGCTGATCGGCTACACCGGACGGGGTGTCACCGCGGTGACCGCGCTGGCCGGCGCCGCCCGCGCGCTGCCGACGCTCGGTCTGGTGACGCTGGCGGTGCTGCTCGCCGGGGTCGGCGACACCGCCGTCCTGGTGCCGCTGGTCGCGCTGGCCGCGCCGCCGCTGCTGGTCGCCGCCGTCGAGGGGGTGCGCGGCACCGATCCGGACGTGCGGGACGCGGCGCGCGGCGTCGGGCTGACGCACCCGCAGGTGCTGTGGCAGGTCTGCGTGCCGTCCGCGCTGCCCACCCTGCTGGCCGGCTTCCGGACCGCGACCGTGCAGGTCATCGCGACGGCGACGGTGGCCGCGTACGTCGGGCTCGGCGGGCTCGGCCGGTACGTCGTCGACGGGCTGGCCACCCGGGACTACGCGATGACGGTCGGCGGCGCGCTGCTGGTGGTGCTGCTCGCCGTCGGGGCGCAGCTGTTCTTCGCCCTGCTCGCCCGGTACGCCCTGCCGCCCGGGCTGCGCGCGCAGCAGCTGGCCGCGGCCGGGGAGCCGTCGTGACCGTTCCGCGTCGCCGGCGCGCCGCGGCCGCCCCGTTCCCTCTTCCTTCGATCGACCGTGACGTCCGCCTCGAAAGGATACCTATCACCATGTCGACATCCGCACCCGCGCCGCTGAGAGCGGCGACGACCGGCCGCCGGGCCGCCGTCCTGACGGCCCTGGCCGCGCTCGCCCTGACCGCGACGGCCTGCAGCTCCTCGGGCGGCGACCCGCTGGGCGGCAAGGGCTCGGCGGCCCCGGCGCCCTCCGGGAGCGCCTCCGGGAGCGCCGGGGCCGGTGCGCCGGCCGCCGGGACGGTCGTCGTCGGCTCGGCCAACTTCCCCGAGAACGTGCTGCTCGGCTCGATCTACGC
The DNA here is from genome assembly GCF_040298605.1 of Kitasatospora sp. NPDC001527. Lineage (NCBI taxonomy): Bacteria > Bacillati > Actinomycetota > Actinomycetes > Kitasatosporales > Streptomycetaceae > Kitasatospora > Kitasatospora sp. NPDC001527. The sequence goes on from NZ_JBEPAM010000010.1 coordinate 32,708, forward strand.
GCAGGCGCTCAAGGCCAAGGGCGTGAAGGTCGAGGAGAAGTTCAACATCGGCAGCCGCGAGGTGCTCTACGAGCAGCTGCTGAGCGGCAAGCTGTCCGTGCTGCCCGAGTACAACGGCTCGCTGCTCGCCTACCTGGGCAACTCGTCCGCGGACCCGGGCACGAGCGCGGTCAACGCCGCGCTGACCAAGACGCTGCCCGCCCCGCTCGCGATCCTGGACTCCTCCCCCGCCGAGGACAAGGACACCCTGAGCGTCAGCCAGGAGAGCGCCGACAAGTACGGGCTGAAGTCGATCGCCGACCTGGCCGCCAAGGCGGGCGAGTTCACCATCGGCGGCCCGCCGGAGTTCAAGTCACGCCAGGAGCAGCCGCTCAAGGACGTCTACGGCCTGACGTTCAAGGAGTGGAAGTCGACCGGCGAGACCACGGCCAACGCGATCAAGGACGGCTCGATCCAGGTCGGCAACGTCTTCTCCACCGACCCGAAGATCTCCCAGCTGAAGCTCGTCCCGCTCACCGACCCCAAGAACCTGTTCGCCTCCCAGAACGTCACGCCGCTGGTCAACAAGGACAAGGTGGACGCGACGGCGACCGGCGCGCTCAACGCGGTCTCGGCCAAGCTGGACACGGCGGGGCTGCTGGCGCTGATGAAGAAGGTCGCGGTCGACAAGGAGGACCCGTCGGCGGTGGCCAAGGAGTGGCTGAAGAGCAACGGTCTGTCCTGACCGCCGGGAACGCCGCTGCCGGGCCGGGGAGCCGATCCCCGGCCCGGCAGATCTTCCCTTGAGCGGCGCGAACATGACAGGGTGGCGCCATGCGCACTCGTCTCCTCGCCGCCACCCTCACGGCCTGCGCCGCGGTGAGCCTCGCCGCGTGCTCCAGCTCCGGCTCGGACTCCGGCACCACCGCCGCGGGCACCACCTCGGCGTCGTCCCCCGCGGCCGACACCGCGGCCGCGGCCGGCGCCACCCCGGCGCCGGACGCCCCGACGCCGGTGGCGCCCACCGCGACCGCCACCGGCCCCGCGCCGGGCGCCACCGAGGCGTCCGGCACGCCCGGCCCCGGCAGCACGGCCGGCGCCTCCCCCGGCGCGCCGGCGACCGGGCCCGCGGCCACGACCGCGAACCCGCCCGCCCCCGGTGCCACCGGCTCCCCCGCCGATCCCCCGGTGGCAGCGAAGCCGGCACCTCCCACCGACGCCGGACTGCCGGCCGAGCCCGCCGCGGACGCCACCGCGCGGCTGATCGCCGCACTGGAGGCGATCGACCCGGCGATCGTCGGCGGACAGCCCGACCGGGCCGTCGAGCGGGCCCGCGGTCAGTGCCAGTCGATGTACCAGTTCCCCAAGGACCGGGCCAAGTTGATCGAACTGGCCAACCAGCGGTTCACCGATCCGGCCCACCCCCAGGGTTTCGGGGCGGAGAAGGCGGAGAAGATCCTGGACGCGTTGCGCACCACCCTCTGTCCGCCGGCCTGAACCGCGCCGGCGGGCCCCCGAACGGCCCGGTGTCCTGAGCTCCGGGCCACCGTGGCCGCGCGCGACGACCACCGCGCGGCCACGGCTCACACCGCCGGCTCAGACCAGGCTCCAGGCGGTGTCCTTGTCATCGGACACGACGAAGTCCACAGGTCCCTCCTTTCCGGGGGTCGACCGGCGTACCGGCATGGAGACATGCGGGCACGCGGATACGCGGTGCACAGATGTGCGGGTATGCGGGTGTGCAGATGGAAGGGCGCGCGGGCGCAGCGGTACGCGGGCGCCGAGGCGCGCCGGGCAAGGGCCCGTGAGCACGGGCGGACGTCAGCACGGAAAGCGTGGAGAACGGAAGAACGGACGAACAGGCGCGGGAGCGAAGGGACTTGGTCCGGCCTTCGGCCGCCGGTGGCGGCGGGCCTGGACCCGGGAGCCGGGGGCTCACGCGTGCGGGCGGCAGCCGCCCTCTCTGTCGAGCTTCCAGTCGAGGTCTCGCATGCCCCGATCATGTCCGACCCGTCGACCGGGCCACAAGCGAATTTCGCAAGGTTGACACACCTCCGGCCAACCTCGGGAGAGCGATGCTTCGCCGACGAACTGTAAGGACTCTTGACAGACGAGTGGTCTAGTCCAACCATAGGCATGTCGATCCGACCGGGATGCACTGTGGGGGTGTGACCACCGGCGGCCGAGGCACTGCCCTGCCCTGCACCGCTCCACCCCCAGGCCCCGTCACGGCGTACGCGCGCCGGCGCACCGCCGTCCGTCCGCGCCGCGTGCCTGCGGGGTTCCGCACACCCCCGCGCCACCGTCCCGCCGTACGGCCCTCTCCCCTACGAGGCCCGCACGTCCCGCACCTTCGCACGCCCCCGCAAGGTCCGCAGCGCGGTTCCGCGCGCTTCACCAACGTCCTGCCCCACCAAGTCTGTTGGAGAATCCATGCGTCTACACCGAAAAGTCCGGGCCGCGCTGACGGCCTGTGCCACGCTGGTCGCCTCGGCCGGCCTGGTCGCCGGCGCCGCGACGGCCGGCGCCGCGCCGGCGGGCCCGGCCGTCGCCGAGGCGAGCGCCACGGCCGCCGCGAAGCCGCTGCCCAGCCGGGTCTTCGCCCCCTACTTCGAAGCCTGGACCGGCGAGAGCCCCGCCGCGCTGTCCGCCCAGTCCGGCGCCAAGTACCTGACGATGGCGTTCCTGCAGACGGCCACCAAGGGTTCCTGCACCCCGTACTGGAACGGCGACACCTCGCTGCCGATCGCGCAGTCCTCCTTCGGCGCCGACTTCGCCACCATCAGGGCCAACGGCGGCGACGTGATCCCGTCGTTCGGCGGCTACACCGCCGACACCACCGGCACCGAACTGGCCGACAGCTGCACGGACGTCAACCAGATCGCCGCCGCCTACCAGAAGCTCATCACCACCTACGACATCAGCCGGATCGACCTCGACATCGAGGCCGACTCGCTGGACAACGCCGCGGGCGTCGACCGCCGCAACAAGGCGATCAAGCTGACCCAGGACTGGGCCGCCGCCAACGGCCGGCAGATCCAGTTCTCCTACACGCTGCCCACGACGACCAGCGGCCCCGCCGCCAACGGCATCGCGCTGCTGAGGAACGCCGTCAGCAACAACGCGCGGATCGACGTCGTCAAGCTGATGACCTTCGACTACTACGACAACGCCACGCACGACATGGCCGTCGACACCCAGACCGCGGCGACCGGTCTGTACAACCAGCTGGCCAAGCTCTACCCGACCAAGACCCCCGCGCAGCTCTGGGCGTCCATCGGCATCATCGAGATGCCCGGCATCGACGACTTCGGCCCGGCCGAGACCTTCACGCTGGCCAACGCGCGGACGGTCTACGACTGGGCCCTGGCCAGGGGCATCAGCACGCTGTCGTTCTGGGCGCTGCAGCGCGACACCGGCAAGTGCCCCGGCGTCGGCGGGCGCAACGACTGCTCCGGGATCGAGCAGAACACCTGGGACTTCACCAGGATCTTCGCGCCGTTCACCAGCACCGGCCTGCCGAACACCGACTTCGCGATCGGCCTGAACCCCAACACGGGCACCGTGACGGCCGGTTCGTCCACCACCGCCACCATCACCACCGCCGACATCACCCCGCCCGGCGCGCCCTCCGGCACCGCGCAGAGCATCAGCCTCAGCGTCAGCGGCGCGCCCGCCGGCGTCACCGCGACGGTCAACCCCGGTACGGTCCTGGCCGGTTCGCCCGCCACGCTCACCGTCGCCACCGCCGCCGGCACCGCGCCCGGCACCTACCCGCTCACCATCACCGGCACCGCCGCCTCCGGCAGCCACACCGCCACCTACACGCTGAAGGTGACGAGCACCCAGCCGGGCAACGACTTCTCCGTCGCGGTGAGCCCCGCCGCCGGTTCGGTCACGGCCGGCGCCTCGGCCAGCACCACGATCAACACCGGCGTGGTCGCCGGCTCCGCGCAGAGCGTCGCCCTCACCGTCACCGGCGCCCCGGCCGGGGTCACCGCCACGGTCAACCCGGGCAGCGTCACCGCCGGTTCGCCCGCGACGCTCACCGTCGCCACCACGGCCGGCACCACTCCGGGCACCTACCCGCTCACCGTCACCGGCACCGCCCCCTCCGGCAGCCACACCGCCACCTACACGCTGACCGTCACCGGGGTCACCCCGCCCGGCGGCCTGGCCAACGGCGGCCTGGAGACCGGCAGCCTCGGCCCGTGGACCTGCCAGGCCGGCGGCTCCGTGGTGAGCACCCCGGTCCACTCCGGCTCGTACGCGCTGCAGGCCGCGGCCACCGGGTCGCAGACCGGCGAGTGCAGCCAGACCGTGACGCTGGCGCCCAACAAGGCGTACACGCTGACCGGCTGGGTCCAGGGCAGCTACGCCTACGTCGGCGTGAGCGGCGGCGCCACCGGCTCCGCCTGGACCAGCGGATCCGGCTGGACCAAGCTCTCCGTCCCGTTCACCACCGGCGCTTCCGGCACGGCGACGGTGTACCTGCACGGCTGGTACGGCCAGGGCAGCGTCTTCGGCGACGACTTCTCGATCGCCTGACGGCCGGCACCTGACAACTGACAGATTTCAGCTGACAGATGACAGATAACGTCAACTGTCAGCTGTCAGCCCCCGCTCCACTCCCCCGCCGGGGTGCCGCGACCCTCGTGTCGCGGCACCCCGGCGGGGGCCGTTCCGGCGGCCGGCGCCGGTCCACGCCGCCCGGCCGCGCGCCGCCCGGCTATGCGACGGCCGGTTCCGGGGCGTGCCGGCCGGGGCGCAGGAGCAGCAGGTAGGAGACCGCGGCGAGCAGGGCGCAGCTGAGGACGACGACGGCGAGCAGGACCGCCGAGGGGCTTCCGCCCAGGCTGCTGAGCGGGGCGACGACGGCGCCGCAGAGGAAGTTGGCGGTGCCGAGGAGGGCGGAGGCCGAGCCGGCGGCCTGGGGGGCGACCAGGCTCAGCGCCCGGGCGGCCGAGTTGGGCAGGACGACGCCGAGGCCCGCCATCATGACGAACAGCGAGGAGCAGACGGCGATCAGCCCGAGGTCCCAGACGGCGGTGGCCAGGACCAGGAACGCGCCGGCGGCGATCATCATCGCCAGGCCCGTGCGCATCAGCGTGGCGGCGGGGAAGCGGGGCGCGAGCAGCCGCCCGTTCACCTGGGTGGCGGCCACGATGGCCACCGAGTTGAGGCCGAACAGCAGGCTGTAGGTCTGCGGCGACACGTGGTAGACGTGCTGCAGCACCACCGAGGAGCCGCTGATGTAGCCGAACAGCGCGCCGAAGGAGAAGGTGCTGGTGAGCATCAGGCCGAGGAACGGCACGTCGCGCAGCAGTCCGCCCATCGTGCGCAGGGTGGAGGCCAGGCCGCCGCCGCGCCGGGCGGAGGCCGGGAGGGTCTCGCGCAGTGCGCCGAAGGCGACCATGGTGAGCAGCAGTCCGAGCGCGGCCAGCGCGCCGAAGGTGCCGCGCCAGGAGGTGAAGCGCAGCAGTTGCGCGCCGAACAGCGGGGCGAGGATCGGGGCGAGGCCGGATATCAGGGTGATCGAGGCGAGGAAGCGGATCATCGCGACGCCCTCGAAGCGGTCGCGGGCGACGGCGCGGCCGATGACCAGTCCGGCGGCGCCCGCGGCGCCCTGGACGAAGCGGGCGGCGACCAGCACGGCCAGGTTGGGCGCGACGACGCAGGCGAGGCTGGCGAAGGTGTAGACGACGAGCCCGACGAGCAGCGGCGGGCGGCGTCCGAAGCGGTCGCTGAGCGGTCCGAAGATGAGCTGGCCGGCGGCGACGCCGAACATCGAGAAGGTGAGGGTGAGCTGGACGGCGGCCGGTTCGGCGGCGAGGTCGTCGGCGATCGCGGGCAGGCCCGGCAGGTAGAGGTCGGTGGTGAGCGGGCCCAGGGCGACCATGCCGCCGAGGACGGCGATGGTGGCGCGGCCGCCCACGCCGCCGGTCACCCGGCCCTTGGTGGTGGCGGTGGCGCCGGTCGTGCCGGTCGTGCCGGTGGTGCCGGTGGTGGGGTCGGCGGGGGTGGTGGAGGCGGTCGACGTGTCACCGGCTGAGCCGGCGGTCGAACCAGGCATGGGGCTCCTCTCGGAACGGGCACGGCGATCGTGCTCGCTCCGTCCTACCCCAGCCCCCCGGGCCGCCGACAGTCGGGGGCGGCCGCCCGGCCCATCCCGGGCGGAGCGGCCGGCTCCCGGCGGCGGGCGTCTCAGCGCGCGAGCCGCTCGGCCCGCAGCGCGGCCTGGACGGCGGCGCCGTCCTGCCACGCGTAGAGCTGGTTGCCGGTCAGGGCGACGTTGTAGTGGCCGCAGGAGCCGGTGACCTTGGTGGTGATCCCCTCCGGGAACCAGCCCGCCCTGAGCGAGACCGGCGCCGGGTGGCCGCCCTTGCCGGGCTCGCCCGTGCGGCAGCCGGCCGGCAGCCGCCCCTCCGGGAGGGTGGCGGTCAGCAGGCGGTCGTCGCCGGTGGTGGAGCGCAGGTAGCGGACGGCGGAGGCGTTGTCGGGCAGCCAGGCCGGCACGGCGCGGTGGTCGGCCTTGGCCGCGCTGCCACTGGCGTAGCTGGACTGCTCCTGGTGCCGGCCGTCGTACCACTCGGCGACCCTCGGCCCCACCGCGACGGCGGCGACGGCCACGGCCATGCCGGTGCCCGCCACTCCGAGTGCGATCTTGCCCGCGATGCCGTTCATGCCCGCCTGTCCTCTCCCGTGTGCTGCTGCTGTGCGCCCGGCGCCCGCCTCCCCGGCTCCGGGACCGGTTTCCCGGTGTGTCTCCATCCTGGTGGGCGCCGGGGTGGCCGGTCGTCACCGGAAGGTCGCGATCTTCCGCCGTCCTTGGGGGGTGGCTCCTCCACCTTGAGACGTACACGCGCCCGGCCGGTCTCGGGGTTCCCCCTGGTCGAGCCTGGCCCGCAGCGGCCCGGGGCGCAGCCCGGCGGCACCCGCCCGGGTGCCGCCGGGTGCGGGGGCCACCCGGTTGCCGGATACTGCCGGGCGCGGTGCCGGGGTGTCAGAGCGCCGCGGGTACCGGGGCGGCGATCGGGAAGGGCCGGCCGTCGAGGGTCCAGTGCGGGTCGATCGGGCGGCCGAGCGCCGCGTACACCTGGGCGGCGACGTCGGGGTGGCGGATCTCGCCGGCGGGCGGGGCGGCGGGGATGCCGGGGCCGGCGCAGGCGACCCAGGCGGTGCGCTCCTCGGGCGTGCGCCCGCCGTGGCCGCCGGTGTCGACGTGGCCGTGGTCGGTGACGACGATGACCGTCCAGGCCTCCTCGGCGTAGCCGGGCCGCTGCCGCAGCGCGCCGAGGAGGCGGCCGAGGCGCTCGTCGGCGGCCCGCATCGCGGCGCGGTACTCCTCGCCGCAGCCGAGGAAGTGGGCGGTCTCGTCGACGGCGCCGAGGTAGACGAAGGAGGCCTCGGGGTCGGCGTCGCGCAGCACGTCGACGGCCTCCCGGGTGACCTCCTCGTCGACGGCCTCCCACGCCTCGGGGGTGTCCTCGGCGGGGGCGACGTAGCAGAGCCGGCCGGGGGCCCGGAACAGCGGTCCGCCGGACTCGGCGATGACCAGCGGGTCCCAGCCGGCGGCGACGAAGGTGTGGCGGTGGTCGCCGCGGGCCAGCCGGGTGGTGAAGTCGGGGAAGACGTCGAGCCGGTTGCCGCCCAGGTGGTTGCCCCAGACGCCGTGCTTGGCGGGCTCGACGCCGGTGACGATGGTGGCCCAGCAGGGGCCGGACATGGTGGGCGTGGAGTCCGCCACCGTCACGGGCACCAGGAACCCGGCCCCGGCGACCTCCGCGAGCCTCGGCATCGGCACCTGCTCCAGCAGGTCGTACCGGACGCCGTCGATCCCGACGACGAGGACGCGGGGGCGCGGCAGCGGTGGTGTGGACATGGGGGGCGGTTCCTTTCGCGGTGCGGGCGTCGCCGGTGTCCGCGACCGGGCGGGCGTCGGCGACCGCGCCATGCTTCACGCCCTGCCGGACCGCGAGGTGTCCTGGAGCGGAAGGGGGGATGGACGGAGCGTGTCCGACCGCTTCGGGGCGGGCTTTGCGTCCGGTCCTACGATTTCGTACGGTCCGATTACGTGACTTCATCCCTTGAGCAGCCCCCGGGCTCCGCGGTCCTCGCGCTGCAGCGTGCCACGCACGTCACCCCGGGGGTGCTCGCGGCGGAACCGGCCGGCCTCGGCCTGACGCCGTCCGAGACCAACGCGCTGGCGATCCTGGCCGACGGCCGGAGCCGGACCGTCTCCGAGCTCGGCACCGCCACCGGCACCCGCCCGACCACCCTCACCAGCGTGCTCGACCGCCTGGAGCGCCGCGGCCACATCACCCGCGGCGCCCGGCCGGGCGACCGGCGGGTCGTGGTGATCGAGCTGACCCCCTCGGGCCGCGAGGCCGCCGGGACCGTCCGGCGGACCGTGGGCGCACTGGAGGCACGGGCGCTCGCGGGGCTGTCCGCGGAGTCCCTGGCCGGTTTCCACCACGTCCTGCGAGCCCTCACAGAGGTACCCCTATGACCCACGACACCCGCGGAACGGCCGGCGACGCGGCCCTCTTCGACCGGTTGATGGCCCGGGTGCGGGCGGGCGGCGGCGGCTTCGGCCACCGTGAGCACGTCCACCTGACCTGGCTGGCGGTCCACCGGGTCGGCATGCCCGCGGCGCTCTCCCTCGTCGGCGACGGCATCCGGCGCACCGCGACCGCCGCCGGGGCGCCCGGGAAGTACCACGCCACGCTCACCCGCGCCTGGGTCGAGCTGGTCGCCCACCACGCCGGCGGCCGGGAGCCGGCGGGCGGCGCGGACGGCACGGACGGCACGGAGGGCACGGACGGCATGGACGGCGCGGACCGGCTGGACTTCGCGGCCTTCGCCGACCGGCACGCCGAGCTGTTCGACAAGGATCTGCTCGACCGGCACTACCGCCCCGGGACCCTCGCCTCCCCGCGGGCGCGCGCCGAGTGGGTCGAACCCGACCTCGCACCGCTCCCCCGGCCTGCCGACCGGTAGCCGCCGAGCACCGACCGCCGTCCGCCAGGCCCTCTCCTTCGGATCACGCCGGGCGGAACTCGTGGACCACCTCGATGCGGCCGACCAGGTGGCGGTTGAACTCGGGCAGCTCCTCGGCGGGGACCCAGAGTTCGAGGATGGTGCGGCCGCCGGCCTGGCGGACGGGGTAGCGGGCGAGGAAGGCGGTGTCGACCTCGAAGCGGGTGACGTAGCCGACGCCGGAGGCCGGGACGTTCCAGTCGCGGGCGATGCGGATCGCGTAGTCCTCGTTCAGCACCGGGTAGAAGATCGGCTGATCGGGCAGGCGCGGCGGCCAGGCGCGCCAGTCGGCGGCCTCGACCAGGGCCAGTTCCCGAGGGCCGGTCGGGCGCCAGAGGGTGGTGGTGCGTCCGGGGACGGCGGGGCTGGGGGTGGGCTGGGTCGTCGGGCCGGTCATGGGCAGGACGCTAGCCAGGAACGGCCCGTGCGGGAAACGGTTTTCCCGCACGGGCCGGCACGGTGGGACACGGGCCGACGGCCGCCCGCCGGGGTCAGCGGTAGGCGGACTCGCCGGTGATGGCCTCGCCGAGGACGAGGGTGTGGATCTCGCTGGTCCCCTCGTAGGTGAGCACCGACTCCAGGTTGTTGGCGTGCCGCAGGACCGGGTAGGCGGTGGTGATGCCGTTGGCGCCGAGCACGGTACGGGCGCTGCGGGCGATCTCCAGGGCGGCGCGGACGTTGTTGAGCTTGCCGAAGCTGATGTGCGCGGGGCGGGCGGTGCCCTCGTCCTTGAGGCGGCCGATCCGCAGCGCGACCAGGTAGGCCTTCTCGACCTCCAGCATCATCTCGACCAGCTTCTCCTGGGTCAGCTGGAAGCCGGCGATCGGGCGGTCGAACTGGACGCGGCTCTTGGCGTAGTCGAGGGCGGCGGTGTAGCAGTCGCGGGCGGCGCCGACGGTGCCCCAGAGGATGCCGTAGCGGGCCTCGTTGAGGGAGGAGAGCGGTCCGCGCAGGCCGCTGACGCCGGGCAGGACGGCGTCGGCGGGCAGCACGACGTCGTCGAACGCGAGCGCGCTGGTCACCGAGGCGCGCAGGGAGAGCTTGCCGGGCACGTCGGTGGCGGTGAAGCCGGGCGTGCCGGGTTCGACCAGGAAGCCGCGCACACCGTCCTCGGTCTGCGCCCAGACGACCGCGACGTCCGAGATGCCGCCGTTGGTGATCCACATCTTGGAGCCGGAGAGCACCCAGTCCGCACCCTCGCCGGCGCCCTTGCGGCGGGCGCGGGTGCGCATGTTGGCGGGGTCGGAGCCGAAGTCCGGCTCGGTGAGGGCGAAGCAGCCGATCCGCTCGCCGGCGGCGAGGCCGGGCAGCCAGCGCTGCTTCTGCTCCTCCGAGCCGTAGGCGTGGATGGAGCGCATGGCCAGCGAGCCCTGGACGGAGACGAAGCTGCGCAGACCGGAGTCGGCGGCCTCCAGCTCCATGCAGGCGAGGCCGTAGGCGACGGCGCTCGAACCGGCGCAGCCGTAGCCGTCGAGGTGCATGCCGAGCACGCCGAGGGCGCCGAGTTCGGGGGCGAGTTCACGGGCGGGGAAGACGCCGCGCTCGAACCAGTCGCCGATGTGCGGGCGGATCCGGTCGTCGGCGAACCTGCGCACGGTGTCACGGACCAGGCGCTCCTCGTCGGTGAGCAGGTCACCGACGGCGAGCAGGTCGGCGGGGTCGATCCTGGGCGGCTTCGCCACGGGGGCTCCTTGTACGCTCGGCGGGGCGCGGACGGCGGGCCCGGGCGTCGGGGTGGGGACGTCGGGGTTCGGAGCCGTCGCGGCGCTGGGTACCGGCGAGTATGGCGCACGGGGCCGCTCCTGGGACGGCCGCGGACGAGGGAGTGAGCATGTACACAATCCGGCTGGTGACGGCGGATGAGCTGAGCGGGTCGGCGAACGGGCCGGACGGGCCGGACAGCCTGGACGGCCTGCTGGGCGGGCTGCTCGCGGACACGGTCGGCGCCGGGGCGTCGGTCGGCTTCCTCTCCCCGCTGGACCGGGCCGCGGCGGCCGGCTGGTGGCGGGCGCTGGCTCCGGACGTGGCGGCCGGGCGGCTGCTGCTCTGGGTCGCCGAGGCCGACGGGACGGACGCGACGCCGAGCGGGAGCGGAAGCGCGAGCGGGAACGGGAACGGCCGGATCGCCGGGACGGTGCAGTTGCGTCCGGCGGCGACGGCCAACGGGCTGCACCGGGGGGAGGTCGCCAAGCTGATGGTGCACCGGGCGCACCGCGGTCGGGGACTGGCCGGCCGGCTGCTCGCGGCCCTGGAGTCGGCGGCCGCCGGACGCGGGCTGCGCACGCTGGTGCTGGACACCGAGACGGCCAGCCCCGCCGAGCGGATGTACGCGGCGGCGGGCTGGACCCGGGTCGGCACGGTGCCCGACTTCGCGACCGATCCGGCGGGGGTGCCGCGCGCGACGACCATCTTCTACAAGGTGCCGACCGAGACCGGTGCGGGCACCGGGGACGCGTCGCTACGATGACGCCTCCGCGCAGGGGCCGGGCACGGGACGAGACGTGAGGGGTGGTGGGCCATGGGCCGGTGGGCCGTGGTCGTGCAGGAGACCGAAGGCATCGGGGACAACCGGCTCTGGGGTGCCAAAGTGCTCGCCGAGGTCGAGGGCGACCGGGAGGACGCGCTCGCCGAGCTGCGGCGGATCGTCCCGACGTACACCCCGCAGCACCCGTTCAACGGCCGGCGGCGCCGGCTGCTGCGGGACGGTGACAGCTATCTGCTGATCACCGAGGGGAGCATGCGGGACTACCACTGCGTCTTCAAGGTGTGGGAGCTGCTGTGGGACAGCAAGCGGCCCGAGGTGCAGCAGGACCGGCTCGCCGAGCGGGACGGCTGACGGCCGGGGACCGGGGGCCGTCGTCGGCCGGTGTCCGGCGGACGGCCAGGCCGGTCAGGTCAGGTCAGGACGGGACGGGACGGGCAGGACGGTCAGGCAACGCCGCAGAGGCGGAGCACCGCCGTGGTCGCGGCGGCCGCGACCACCACCAGCGGGAACGGCGCGCGGCGCAGCGCGAGGACGCCCGCGACCAGCACCCCGGCCGGCCGGGCCCACCCGGCGAAGCCGTGGCCCTGGGTGAGCGCGCCGGTGGCCACCAGGGCGACCAGCAGCACCGCGGCGGAGACGGCGAGCAGGTGGCGCAGGCGCTCGGAGACGGTGATCCGGCCGCCGAGCAGCGGTCCGGCGAGCCGGAAGGCGTAGGTGCCGGCGGCCAGCAGCAGGACGGCGGTCAGGGTCATCGGCGGACCTCCCCGGCGAGGCGGTCGGACCGGCCGGAGCCGGGCACGGGCTCGGACGCCGCTCCGGGCGGGGGCGCCGCCGGGCCGGTCGGGCGGGCGGCGAACAGCAGTCCGGCCAGGGCGAGCAGCACCGGCACGCCCGCCGGCACGTACGGCGTGGCGGCCACCGCGACGACGGCGCCGGCCAGGGCGGCGGTGCGGGTGCGGCGGTCGCGGAGCGCGGGCAGGACGAGGGCGAGCAGCACCGCGGGGAACGCGGCGTCCAGGCCCAGGGCGTCGGTGTCGCCGATCAGCCCGCCGGCCGCCGCGCCGATCACGACGGCGACGTTCCAGATGGCGAACAGGGCGAGGCCGCTGACCCAGTACGCCGCCCGGCGCCGTCGCGGGTCGGACTCCAGCAGGGTGAACGCGGTGGACTCGTCGGTCAGCAGCTGGGCGCCGAGCAGCCGGCGCCACCGGGGGCCGTCCAGCGCGTCGGCGACGGTGAAGCCGAAGGGCAGCAGGCGGGCGTTGAGGACGAGGGCGGTGACGACGGCGGCGAGCGCGCCGCCGCCGGAGAGCACGACGCCGACGGCGGCGAACTGGGCGCCCCCGGCGAAGACCAGCACGGACATGGCCACGGGCACCCAGAGCGGGAGGCCGCCGGAGACGGAGATCGCCCCGAACGAGACGCCGACCAGCGCGTCCGCGAGGCAGACCAGGGCGATGTCACGGAGGGTGGCACGTTCAAGAGTTCGGATGAGCGAACGCATGTCCAGTAGAGTGAACGCAAAAGGGGTCGTTCGTCAAACCGAACGCCTGGACGCATGGAGCGAACACTGATGAGTGGAACCCACGTCGGCAGCCCCTCCGGGGGCGAGTTGATCGAGCTGATCGCGGCTTCGATCCGGCGCGAGCGCGAGCGCGCCGGGCTGTCGATGGCCGAGCTGTCCCGCCGGGCGGGGATAGCCAAATCGACGCTCTCGCAACTGGAGTCGGGCGCCGGGAATCCCAGCGTCGAGACGCTCTGGGCGCTCGGCGTCGCCCTGGACGTGCCGTTCAGCCGGCTGGTCGACCCGCCGCGCCCGACGGTCCGGGTGGTGCGGGCCGGCGAGGGGCCGGTCACCCACTCCGAGCGGGCCGACTACGCCGCGACCCTGCTCGCCTCCTGCCCGCCGGGCGCCCGGCGCGACATCTACCGGATCGACGCCGAGCCGGGCGAGGCCCGGGCCTCCGATCCGCACAATCCGGGCACCGTCGAGCACGTGCTGCTGAGCGCCGGGCGGGCCCTGGCCGGGCCGACGCGGGCGCCCGTCGAACTGGGCCCGGGCGACTACGTCAGCTACCCGGGCGACGTCCCGCACGTGTTCCGGGCCCTGGCGCCGGACACCGTCGCGGTGATCGTGATGGAGCACGTCTGACGGGCCGTCACCTCAACGGCTTCCGCTGCGGTCAGAGCTTCAGGAGCCGGTCGAGGAAGGGGTTGCCGAAGACGCGGTGCGGGTCGTGGCGGTCCAGGACGGTGACCGCCTCGTCCCAGCCGGCTCCGCCGCCGGCGCGGTGACTGGCCGGGACGACGCGGTCCAGCATGTCCGGGTCGGCCCAGGCGGCGTCCTCGGTGTAGGCCCAGCCCTTGGACCACTCGACGCGCAGGCCCGCCCGGGTGCCGTCGAACGAGCGCAGCAGGGCCTGTTCGAGGTCGCGGGCGAAGCGGTGCAGCCCGGGGGTGCCGGGGAAGGCCAGCACGTCGAGCCAGACGGCGGTGTCCCACTCGGGGCGGTCCGGGCGCGGGCGCAGCGCGGAGAGCAGCGGCGGCCGGGCGCCGGGCACCCCGGACCAGGCCGGGTCGTCGAGGCCGGTGACCCGGATCTCCACCGCGCCGTTCACCGGGAACTCGCCGCGGGCCCGGTAGGCGTCGAGCAACTCCCGGTACCGGTCGGCGAATTCGGCCACCACCCACTGCAGGTCGGCGCGCCGGGCGAGGATCGCGTAGCCGTTCGCGGTGACCCGCAGGGTGGTGGGGCGCACGTACTGGAGCAGGGTGCGCGAGGGGCCCCAGAGGTCGGAGCGCAGTCCGCCGGCGAGCAGGTGGGTGATCACCTCGCCGGTGAGCAGTTCGCGCAGCAGGTCACCGGAGAGCAGGACGTCGGTGAGATCGCCGGTGAGGCCGATCTTGGCGATCAGGTACTGGAGTTGGCCGAAGAGCGGGGCCGAGGCCCAGGTGCCGGCGACGAGGTCGCCGGCCAGCCGGGCGACCGGCTCGGGGACGGAGTCGGAGAAGGGGTAGTTGTAGGGCTCGTCGACGGCGCGGGCGGCGAAGGGGCGGTTCGGGGTGACGCTCCAGGTCTTCAGCCAGGGCCGTTCGGTGTAGGCGAACCAGATCGCCTCGACGCGGCCGTCGCGTTCCACGAAGTCGGCGAAGGTGCGCGGGCGGGAGGGCGAGGAGGGCGGCAACGCTCCGGGGCGGGCGAAGAGTTCGGCGGCGGGGAGGTCCAGCCGGCTGACGCAGCGCAGTGGCCGGTCGGCGCCGGCCCGGAGCACCACCTCGGTGACGAACGCCCGGCCGAGGTGGACCAGGAAGGCGGCGCTGTCGGCCTCGGAGCGGTCGAAGGTCCGCAGGGTGTAGCGGTCGGTGGCCGGGTCGAGGACGACGGCGGTCAGCCGGGTGACCTGGTTGCTGACGGAGCCGTAGCCGTGGCCGTCGGGGCGCTGCTCGCCGGCGGCGGGGACGGCGCTGCCGTGGCCGCCGATCGCGAGCACGCCGCCGACGGTGAGTTCGCCGGGGGCGGGGACGGCGGTGAGGCCGAGGCCGCGCTCGGCGAGGTGGGCGAGCAGGGCCTCCATGCTCGCGCCGCTCTGGGCGCGGACGGTGGTGGGCGAGTCGGCGGTGATCGCGGTGAGGTGGCGGGTGGTGTCGAGCAGCAGTACCCGGGCCGCCGCGGGGGTGCCGTCGGCGACGGTGAGCGGCGCCCAGGTGTGGCGGTGGCCCTGGGCGCGCAGGCGCCAGCCGTGGGCGCGGGCCCAGTCGGCGAGCGCGGGGACCTCCCCGGGGGTGCGCGGGGCGCAGGTCCAGAGCTGGTCGGTGCGGACCTCGCCGGACCAGTTCTGGTAGACCCGCCGGAACAGTTCGGTGCCGGCCGGGAGGCCCGGCGGGACGGGGGCGTCGGCCCGGGCGGTGTCCGGGCCGACGGTGCCGCGCAGCAGCCAGGCGCCGGCGCCGAGCGCGGCGGAGGCGCCGAGCAGGCGGCGCCGGCTGAGGCCGTGGCCCGGCTCGTCGTGGTGGTGTGCCGCTGCCGTCATGTCCGCCCCTTGTGTCGCGCGGTCTCCCCGATCCCGGGTGAGCGTACGAAGCGGTCGGCCGGGTGCTGCCGTCGCGCTGGTGATCTTCACTCGAAGGAATGAACATTGCCGGATTTTGCGGTGAGCTCATAGGTTGATCGTGATCGCCGTCCCTGGTCACCTCCGGAGGCCCCACCGTGCCCGCGCCCGCTCCCCTGGCCGTTGCCGTCGCCCAGCCCGCCTGCGCACCTTCCGGGCGGCCCGACACCGTCGCGGTCAACGTCGAGCGGCACGCCGCCGCGGTCCGCGAGGCGGGGGCGGCCCGTCTGGTGGTGTTCCCGGAACTGTCGCTGACCGGGTACGACCTGGCCGCGCCCGCCGTCGGCCCCTCGGACGAGCGCCTCGCGCCGCTCGTCGCGGCCTGCGCCGGGACCGGCGCCACGGCCCTGGTCGGCGCGCCGGTGGCCGGGGCGGACGGCCGCGAGTACATCGGCACGCTCGCCGTCACGGGCGAGGGCGCCTTCGTGGCCTGCCGCAAGACGAACCTCTACGGGCGGGAGGCCGAGCGCTTCGCCGCCGGGGAACCCGCCGTCCTGGAGCTGGACGGCCGGCGCCTCGGCCTGGCGGTCTGCGCGGACGCCGCGAACCCCGGGCACGTGAAGCAGCTGGTCGCGCTCGGCGCCGACGCCTACGTCGCCTCGACGCTGTACGGGGCGGGCCCCGAGGCGCTGGCCACCAAGGAGGCCCGCTACCCGGCGCGGGCGGCGGACAACGGCGTGTGGGTGGTGCTGTCCACCGCCGCCGGGCCCAGCGGCGAGTTCGCCGCCACCTCGGGCGGCTCGGGTGTCTGGGCGCCGGACGGCACCGAGGTCGTTCGGGCCGGCACGGCGCCGGGCGAGGTGGTGACCGCCGTCCTCCGGTGACCGGCCCGGCGGCCCGGGACCGATTCTCCGGGCGGGAAATACTCGGGGCCCGCGCGTGGCTGTGGTGTCCGGAAGCCGAACCCGGACGGGGCGCGGACCCTGGAAGCGAGGGCCCCCGCCCGCCGGGACCGTTCAGGAGGTGCAGCGCACGATGGGTGACGAGGAGTACCGGATCGAGCACGACTCGATGGGCGAGGTCCGGGTGCCCGCCGGGGCGAAGTGGCAGGCGCAGACGCAGCGGGCGGTGGAGAACTTCCCGGTGTCCGGCCAGCGCCTGGAGCGGGCGCACATCGCCGCGCTGGCCCGGATCAAGGCCGCCGCCGCGCGGGTCAACGCCCGGCTCGGCGTGCTGGACGCGGAGACCGCCGACGCGATCGTCTCCGCCGCCGAGGAGGTCGCGGCGGGCCGCTGGGACGACGAGTTCCCGGTGGACGTCTTCCAGACCGGCTCGGGCACCTCGTCCAACATGAACACCAACGAGGTGATCGCCACCCTGGCCGGCGAGCGCCTCGGCCGGCCGGTCCACCCCAACGACCACGTCAACGCCAGCCAGTCGTCCAACGACGTCTTCCCGTCCTCGATCCACATCGCCGCCACGGCCGCCGTCACGCACGATCTGGTCCCGGCGCTGGAGCACCTGGCGGAGGCGCTGGAGCGCAAGGCGGCGGAGTTCGCGGGTGTCGTCAAGGCGGGCCGCACGCACCTGATGGACGCCACGCCGGTCACCCTGGGCCAGGAGTTCGGCGGCTACGCGGCGCAGGTCCGGCACGGGCGCGAGCGGCTGCTCGCCACCCTCCCCCGGGTCGCCGAACTGCCGCTCGGCGGCACCGCGGTGGGCACCGGCATCAACACCCCGCCCGGGTTCGCGGCGGCGGTGATCGAGGAGGTCGCGCGGGCCACCGACCTGCCGCTGACCGAGGCCCGCGACCACTTCGAGGCCCAGGGCGCGCGGGACGGCCTGGTCGAGCTGAGCGGCCAGCTGCGCACCGTCGCCGTCGGGTTCACCAAGATCGCGAACGACCTGCGGTGGATGGGCTCGGGCCCGCGCACCGGCCTCGGCGAGCTGAACCTGCCGGACCTCCAGCCCGGCTCCTCGATCATGCCGGGCAAGGTGAACCCGGTGCTGCCCGAGGTGGTGCTGATGGTCGCCGCCCAGGTGATCGGCAACGACGCCACCGTCACGGTGGCCGGGGCGAGCGGCAACTTCGAGCTCAACGTGATGCTGCCGGTGATCGCCCGCAACGTCCTGGAGTCGGTGCGGCTGCTGGCCAACAGCGCCCGGCTGCTGGCCGACCGCGCGGTGGACGGCATCACGGCCAACGCCGAGCGGGCCCGCGAGTACGCGGAGTCCTCGCCGTCGGTGGTGACGCCGCTGAACCGGTACATCGGGTACGAGGAGGCGGCCAAGGTCGCCAAGCAGGCGCTGGCCGAGCGCAGGACCATCCGTCAGGTGGTGCTGGACCGCGGGTACGTCGAGCAGGGGCGGCTCACCCTGGAGCAGCTGGACGAGGCGCTGGACGTGCTGCGGATGACCCGCCCGTAGGACGGGGGCGGACACGCGCCCGGGGCGCGGAGGCGCTCTCGCCGCTCCGCGCCCCGGGTGCGGGGCTGACGGTGACCGTCAGCTCCTGGCCCGGCCGGCCCGGCCGCGCCGCATCGACGCCCCGTTCGACGTCATGGTGGCCATCGAGATGGCGGCGATCCCCAGCAGGCACATCACGCCGCCCGCGATCAGGCAGGTGACGATGTTCTTGCCCCGGTCCACCTCGCCCGAGACGACCCACGGGGAGAGGATCGTCCACGCACCGAGCAGGGTGGCGGCCCAGGCCCGGGCGTGGGTGCGCTCGTACGCCGAGCCGTAGCCGGCCATCAGCACGCTGTAGGCGATGCCGACGATCAGGCAGGTCACGGTGAGCGTGCTGAACGCGGTGAAGCCGACGATCCACGGCGAGGCCGCCAGGAACAGACCGGCCAGGACGGCCAGGGCCTCGACGGCCTGGGCCCGCGGGGTCAGGGTGACCCGCTCGTAGTGCTCCCGGAGTTCGACGATGTCCGGATGGTGTTCCATGCCCATCGGCGCTTGGGTAGACACCGATACCACCTCCTAGGTCGGAACATGGAGGGCTCTAGCCCAGTACCATTCTGGCGCCCTTCGACCGTTTTGCACCTTTTGACCAGGGCGGCTACCCTTCCGCACCACCCCGTCCCAGCGGGTGACCTCCGTCTCACCGCCACTCGCCGCCCTTGCCTATGCAACTCGTTGCATAGCAGGATGCCGGTCATGGCACTGGAGCACGCGATCCTCGTCTCGCTGCTGGAACGGCCCGGCTCCGGCTACGAACTGGCCCGGCGCTTCGACCGGTCCATCGGCCGCTTCTGGACCGCCACCCACCAGCAGATCTACCGGGTGCTGCGGCGGATGGAGGCGGACGGCTGGGTCCGCGCCGAGGAGGTCGCCCAGGACGGCCGGCCGGACAAGAAGGTCTACTCGGCGGCCCCGCCCGGGCGCGAGGCGCTCGCCGCCTGGCTGCGCGAGCCCGTCGAACCGGAGACCGTCCGGCACGAGCTGGCCGTCCGGATCCGGGCGGCGGCCTTCGACGACCCGGCCGCGCTGATCCCCGAGGTCGAACGCCACCGCGAGGGCCACGCCGCCCTGCTCGACCGCTACCTGCACGGCGAGCGGCGCGACTTCCCGGCGGACTCGCCCCCGGAGGCGATCGACGCCCAGCGGCGGCTCCAGCACGTGGTGCTGCGCGGCGGCATCGAGTACGAGCGGATGACCCTCGCCTGGCTCGACGACGTGCTCGCCACCCTGCGCGAGCTGGCCGAAGGCCGCTGAACCGCGCTCCGCCCACCACCCCTCCCCGCCCTCACCCTCGACCCCCGGGAGCCCGCGATGCTCTTCAACCCGCGCACCTACGACCCCGCGCAGTTCGACGAGCCGACCCGCCGGCTGCTGCGCGCGACCGTGGACTGGTTCGAAGCGCGCGGCAAGAAGGCGCTGATCGACGCCTACATCGACCGCGCCTGGTATGCCGACTTCCTCGAATTCGCCGCGAAGGAGGGCCTGTTCGCCGAGTTCCTGACGCCCTCCTCAGCCGACCCGGCCAAGCGCTGGGACACCGCCCGGATCGCCGAGCTGAACGAGATCCTCGGCTTCTACGGCCTCGGCTACTGGTACACCTGGCAGGTCACCATCCTGGGCCTCGGCCCGGTGTGGCAGAGCGAGAACGAGGCCGTCCGGGCCCGTGCGGCCCGCCTCCTGACGGAGGGTCACGTCATGGCGTTCGGTCTCTCCGAGCGCGGCCACGGCGCCGACATCTACTCGACCGACATGATCCTCACCCCGGACGGCGAGGGCGGCTTCACCGCCACCGGCTCCAAGTACTACATCGGCAACGGCAACGTCGCCGGCCTGGTCTCGGTGTTCGGCCGCCGCTCGGACGTCGAGGGGCCGGAGGGCTACGTCTTCTTCGCCGCCGACAGCCGCCACGAGGCGTACCACCTGGTCAAGAACGTGGTCAACGCCCAGATGTACGTCAGCGAGTTCCGGCTGGAGGAGTACCCGGTCCGCGCCGAGGACGTCCTGCACACCGGCAAGGCCGCCTTCGACGCCGCGCTGAACACCGTCAACGTCGGCAAGTTCAACCTGTGCACGGCGTCCGTCGGCATCTGCGAGCACGCGATGTACGAGGCCGTGACGCACGCCCACAACCGGGTGCTGTACGGCAAGCGGGTCACCGACTTCCCGCACGTGCGCCGGGAGTTGACCGACGCCTACGCGCGGCTGGCGGCGATGAAGCTGTTCTCCGCCCGCGCGGTGGACTACTTCCGCACCGCCTCCCCCGAGGACCGTCGCTACCTGCTCTTCAACCCGATGACCAAGATGAAGGTCACCACCGAGGGCGAGAAGGTCATCGACCTGATGTGGGACGTCATCGCGGCCAAGGGCTTCGAGGCGGACACCTACTTCGACAAGGCCGCCAAGGACATCCGCGGCCTGCCGAAGCTGGAGGGCACCGTCCACGTCAACCTGGCGCTGATCCTCAAGTTCATGGCCAACTACCTGTTCGCCCCGGCCGAGTACGCCCCGGTGCCGACCCGGCAGGACGCCGCCGACGACGCGTTCCTGTTCCGGCAGGGACCGGCCCGCGGCCTCGGCGCGATCCGCTTCCACGACTGGCGGGCCGCCTACGACGCGCACGGGCACCTGCCGAACGTCGCCCGGTTCCGCGAACAGGCCGACGGCTTCTGCGAGTTGCTGATCAACCACGCGCCGGGCGCGGAGCAGCAGGCGGACCTGGACTTCCTGCTGGAGATCGGCCAGCTGTTCGCGCTGATCGTCTACGGGCAGCTGGTGCTGGAGCAGGCGGCGCTCACCGGGCTGGACGCGGACCTGCTGGACCAGGTCTTCGACGCGCTGGTGCGGGACTTCTCCGCGCACGCCACCGAGCTGCACGGCAAGGCGTCCGCCACCGAGGCCCAGGCGGCGTGGGCGCTGGCGCACGTGCGCCGCCCGGTCGCGGACGCGGCGCGGGCGGCCAAGGTGTGGGGCATGGTCGAGGCGCTCTCGGGCGCGTACGAGATGGCTCCGTAGCCGGCGCCCGAGGCGGAGTTCCCGGGGGTGCCGGCCGGCGGACCGGCACCCCCGGGGGCCTTTTCGCGGGCTCAGAAGGTCAGCTTCCAGCTGTCGATGTAGCCGGTGTCCTGCGGGCCGACGTCCTGGACCTTGAGCTTCCAGGTGCCGTTGGCCGGCACGGCGGAGGCGTTCACGGTGTACGTGGTCTGCACGTTCGCCCCGGAGTCGCCACTGGACGCCTTGAGGCGGAAGGCGGTGCCGTTCGGCGCGACCAGGTCGATGACGAGGTCGCCGCGGTAGGTGTGCTTGATGTCCACGCCGACCTGGAGCGCGGCCGGGGCGTTGCCGGTGCGGCCGGTGACGGCGAGGTCGGAGGTCACGGCCGACCCGTAGTCGGGGATCTGGACGTCGGCGGTGTTCTCGAAGACGGTGCCGGTGGGCGGGGTGGTGCTGCCGGCGGCCAGGGTCCAGATCGCGTACGCGATGGCGTCGCTCATCCGGTCCAGCGCGGTGTCGTTGATGTTGGCGGTGGTGTCGCAGGAGGAGTGGTAGCAGCGGTCGAACGGCTGGCCCGCCGTACCGCCCCACTTCGCCGCCTGGGCGCTGGTCTTGGTGTAGTCGGCGCCGCTGAACAGGCCGCCGACCCGGATGCCGGCGTTCTGGAACGGGGCGTGGTCGGAGCGGCCGTCGCCCTCGAAGTCCTGCTCGGTGCTGATGCCGAGGCCGGCGAAGTAGTCGCGGAACAGGGCGTCGAGGGCGCTGTCGTAGCGGTAGGTGAAGTAGCCGGGGTTGGGCGAGCCGATCATGTCGAAGTTGAGGTAGGTCTCGATCTTCGAACGCTCGGTGGCACCGAGGCCGTTGACGTAGTTCTTGGAGCCGACCATGCCGTACTCCTCGGCGCCCCACCAGCCGAACCGCAGGTGCTTGGTGGGCTTGAGGCCGGCCCGGGAGACGGCGAGAGCGGTCTCCAGGACGCCGGCCGAGCCGGAACCGTTGTCGTTGATGCCCGGGCCGCCGGTGACGGAGTCGAGGTGGGCTCCGGCCATGACGACGTGCGAGGTGTCGCCGCCGGGCCAGTCGGCGATGAGGTTGTAGCCGGTCGAGCCGTTGTAGCTGAAGGTGAGCAGGGTCGTGGTGTAGCCGGCCGCGTCCAGCTTGCTCTTCACGTAGTCGATCGAGGCCTTGTAGCCGGTGCGGCCGTGGGCCCGGTTGCCGCCGTTGGCGGTGGCTATCGACTGGAGCTGGGCCAGGTGCGCCTTGACGTTGGCGACCGGGATGTCGGGGGCTGCGGCGACCGCCGGTGCGGCGGGCGCGGCGAGGGCCCGCGGCGCGGGGGCCGGCGGGGCCGCCGAGGCGGCGGGGGTGAGGAAGGCGGCCGCGAGGGCGACGGCGGCAGCGGCGGACAGGGCGGATCGGCGCAGGCGGGATCGCCGCGGGGCGCGCTCGGTCAATGGGGGCTCCGGTATCCGGTGGGGCAGAACGGAAGCGCGCCACTTCGCGGGCGGCGGAGGGGTACTGAGGGGGTGTGGGGCCGCCGGCCGCGCCGAAAAGTTGACGCGACCATGATGATTGGGCGAACCGGGGAGTCCGTCAAGGGGCGGCGGGGATGCCGGCGACTGACGGCCGGCGGCTCACGGCGGCGACTGACAGCTGACAGAATCTGAAATCTGTTATCTGTTATCTGTCAGCTGAAATCTGTCAGTCGTCAGCCGTCCGCCGCCGCGGCCCCGACGGCCGTCAGTCGTCAGTCGTCGACCAATGGCTGTTCGGGCGTGCGGGGCAGCACGACCCGGACGACGGCGCCGCCGTCGTGGTTGCCCGTCGTGAACCGGCCGCCCAGTTCCTCGGCGCGCTCCGCCATCGAGCGCAGCCCGACACCCGCTCCGGCGCGCCGCGCGGCCACGCTCCCCTTCCCGCCGTCCACCGCGTCCGCCACACCGGTGTCGTCGGCCGGGCCCCCCGGGAAGCCGCAGCCGTCGTCCCAGATCTCCAGCACCACCGCCTCCGGCCGCACCCGCAGGGTCAGCCGGGCCCGGCCGGCCCCCGAGTGGCGCAGCACGTTGTGCAGGGCCTCGCCGCTGATCCGCAGCGCCGCCACCTCGACGGCGGCCGGCAGCGCGGGCGGCGGGTCGGGGTCCAGCACCAGCGAGATCCGCACCTGCGGCCCGTCCAGGTCCGCGACCAGCCGCCGCAGCGCCACCGCGAGCCCCTCCCCCGCCAGCGCGGCGGGGGCCAACCCCTCGGTGATCCTGCGCAGTTCGTCGATCGCCTGGCCGATCCCGGCCGACACCGCGACCAGCGAGCGGGCCGCCGGGGAGTCCGCGGGCACGGCCGCCCGCGCGGTGTCGACGCCGAGCCGCAGGCCGGAGAGGCTGGGCCCGAGGCCGTCGTGCAGGTCGTGCCGCAGCCGCCGGCGCTCCTCCTCGCGGGCGAGCACGATCCGCCGCCGCCCGCGCTGCAGTTCCTCGTACATCCGCAGCGAGGCGATCGCGGGCGCGGCCTGGTCGGCGAGGAAGCGCAGCACCTCGTGGTCCTGGGCGTCGAGGTCGGGCTGCCCGGCGCGCGGCGGCGCGTACAGGTCGCCGATCACCGTGCCCTCGTAGCTGAGCGGGAACACCTGGCCGGCGGGCCCGATGGTGCCGACGGAGGCGACCTCGTGCGGTCCGGTGCGGGTGTGCAGGACGACCCGGGCGCCGGGCAGGCCGAGCGCGTTCACCACGGTGTCGCAGAGCAGGGGCGGCGCGTCGGCGGGGCTGACGGCGCGGCTCAGCCGCTCGGCGAGCGCCCGCACCACCTGGTAGGGGCGGGCCCGGTCTCCGTAGTAGAAGCGGTCGACGGCCCGCACCACCCACCGGGTGGTGGGTCCGAGCAGTCCGCCGATGGCCAGCGCCCCGGCGGCGAGCAGTTGCGCGGGGGCGCTGCTGGCCTGCGGCAGGGCGCGGCGCAGCAGCAGCGCGATGCCGAGGTAGCCGGCGATCAGCAGGGCGGTGAGGGCGAGGACACTGAGCATCCGGCGGGTCGCCCGGTCGAGGTAGCGGGAGCGGTCGCGGGTGAACGCGTAGCCGACCGCGCCGAGCATCCACAGCGCGGAGCCGGCGAAGTAGGTGACCGCCGCGACGCTCTCCGAACTGCCGAGCCGCAGCGCGATGTTGGTGGTGACCAGCCAGACGAGGTAGGGCACCAGGACGGCGGTGACGCTGCGGTGCGGGCGGGCGGAGCGCCGCCAGCGGACGGCGGCGACGACCAGGCTGGTGGCGACCAGGCCCCAGGCGACCAGGGTGGCGTGCCACTCGTCCAGCGGCAGGCCCTGCCCGGGCGGCACCAGGACGTCGCCGTGGTAGGGCAGCGGGCTGCGCAGGCGGACGGCGCACGCGTGGACGACACTCCAGAGCGCGACGGCCGCGACGAACACGCGGCCCGGCCCGCCGGGCAGCCGGCCCTCGGGCAGCCAGAGCGGGAGGGCGATGGAGAGGAAGATGAACAGGGCGACGGAGACGAGCAGCAGGGCGGCGCCGACGGCCTGCACCACCGCTCCGGCGTCGGTGACCGCGGCGGCGAGGAGGGTGAAGCGGGACAGGCAGCCGCCGAGGCCGGCGAGGAGCAGGCAGCGGCCGAGGCTGCGGCCGGCCGGCGGTCCGGCGGCGGGGCCCGGGGTGGTCCCCTCCGGGGCGGGTGCGGCGCGGTGGGCGAGGATGAGCAGCCCGGAGAGCGCGAAGGCGAAGCCGAGCAGGACCGTCTCGCCGTCGTGCAGGTAGAACGGCGAGGCCCAGGGGGCGTTCGGGTGGGTGACCGCGAGCAGGACCCAGCCGAGCCCGCTGAGCAGGGTCGCGCCGCAGGTCCAGGCCGCCGGGCCGAGGACGGTGCGCCGGGGCGCGGCCGGGGGCCGTGGCGCCGGCGCCGAGGGGAGCGGTGGGCGCGCGGGGCTGCGCGGGCGGGTGGACCGGGTCGGCCCGGCGGGGCCGGTGGGCCGGGTGGTCGACCGGTGGGCCGGCGGGGCGGGGTGCCGGGCCGGAGGGGTGGCCGGGGTGGCGGCCGGTTCGCTCATGAAAGCCTCCTCCCCCGCATCCTGCGCGTCCCGCCGTCCCGTCGGCGCGGGACGGCGGTCCGGTCCCGGCCCCGGGGCGCGGCCGGGCGGCGGCGGGGGCCTGCCGGGTGCGGGTCAGCCGTCGCCGAGTCCCATGTCCCGGGCGCGGGCGACGGCCTCGGCCCGGGTCGCGACGTGCAGCTTCTCGAAGATGTGGGTGACGTGGTTACGGACGGTCTTCTCCGCGACCACCAGTTCCCGGGCGATCCGGCGGTTGTCCAGTCCGCGCGCCACCAGGTCGAGCACCTCCGCCTCGCGGGCGGTGAGCGCCGGGAAGAGCTGGCCGGCCTCCCGCACCCGGGCGCCGGCGAGCAGGGTGGTGATCCGCTCGGCGACGTCCGCGCCGAACACCGCCCCGCCGGCCGCGACCGTGCGCACCGCGTGCAGCACCTCCTCGCGCCCGGCGCCCTTCACCAGGTAGCCGCGGGCCCCGGCCTGGAGAGCGGCGAGCAGGCTGCCGTCGTCGTCGGCCATGGTGAGCATCAGCACGGGCGGGGCCGGCTGGTCGGCGGAGAGCCGGCGGGTGGCCTCCAGCCCGGAGCCGTCCGGCAGCGAGAGGTCCATCACGACGACGTCCGGACGGTGGCGGGCGACCGCCTCCGGCACGTCGCCGACGCGCTCGGCCTCGGCGACGACGACGATGCCCTCGGCGCTTTCGAGGGCGACCTTCAGACCCTCGCGGAACAGCGGATGGTCGTCGACGATCAGGACCCGCACGGGCGCGGCCGGCGGTTCCTCCTCCGACCGGTCCTCTGGTCGCTGCGGGACTTCGGCGGGCTGTTCTTCATCCACATGGCCGACACTACCAGCGATGCGCTTGTGACTTTCCGTGACAGCCCTGGTGGCGGCCTGCGTGGCGCGCGCGGCGGGCCGGGCGGCGCGGGACCGGGGCGGGGACGGGGCGGGCCGGGCGGCGCGGGACCGGGGCGGGGGCGGGGCGGGGCTGGGGCGGGGACGGGGACGGGGCGGACAAGACCGCTGCCCCATGCGCCCGGGACGGCGGGAGGCCGAGACTGGAGACAGCGCGTCCGGCGCGGCGACCGGTCGTCGGTGGACCCCCCACCCGTCCCTAGGCGGTGCCATGACCACGGTGATCCCCTCCCGCTCCCGGCCGCGCACGCCCGCCGGGCGCCTACCGCGCCGTACGGCCGCGCAGCGCCACCTGACCGGCGCCGCCGCGGTCACCGTGTTCTGCCTGGTGGTCGCCACCCTCTGGGTCTGCTACGTCCTGGTGCACCTGGGCTCCCCGGGCATCGAGGCGCCCCGGGACCAGTTGGCCATCCTGCTGTACGCGCTGCCGACGGCGGGGGCGGGCATGCTGCTGCACGCCCACCGGCCGGGAAATCCGCTCGGTTGGGTGATGCTCGTCTACGCGCTGACGTCCATGCTGCCGAGCGCGGTCGCCGCACCCGTCTGGGTGGAGGTCTCCGACCCCGGGATCGTGGGAGCGGCGGCCGTGGTGCGCGGGGTGTGCGACACGATCAGCCAGACCCTGTTCTACGTGCTGCCGCTCTGGCTGCCGGCCGCCCGGCTCACCACCAGCCGGTGGTGGTGGTACATCGGCGCCGTCACCCTGTGGGTGCTTCCGTACCAGATGTCCTTCCTGGACAACACGACCGTCTTCGGGCACCCCAACCCGCTCGCCGACAGCGGGCCCGCGAACTTCTTCGGCTCGGTCACCGGGCACCTGGACAGCCTCTACGACCCGGTCAACTACCTGCTGATCGGCATCGCGGCCGCCGTGCTGCTGGTACGGCTGCTGCGCCGGGCCGCTCCCCGGCGGCGCGCGCACCTCGCCGGCATGCTGGGCGCCTATCTGCTCTGGGCGGGCATGCAGGACTACTACACGCGCCGCTTCCAGTACGAGTACTGGCTGAGCTACTCGCTGTTCACGGCGGCCGGCGCGGTCTGGGCGGTGGCGGTGGCGTTCCTGGTGGTGCGGGACGGCGGGTGGCGGCTGGACCGCGCCGCCCGGTCGGTACTGATCGGGCTGGTGCTGGCCACCGGGCTCACCGTGGTGTTCGTGGTGTGCGCGGCGGTGCTGTCCGGGTGGCTGGTGCCCGGCCGGGGCGCCGCCGCGCTGGTGCTGATCGCGCTGGTCTTCGTGCTGGGCGCGTGCCTGCCGCGGGCCGCCCGGCGGGCCGTGGGCGCGGTGGACCGGCTCTACTACGGCGACCGCGCCCAGCCCTACCACGTGCTGCGGACGCTGGCCGGGCAGGTCCGGCAGGTGGTCGATCCGGAGCGGCTGCCGTCCGCGCTGTGCACCACCGTCGCGGAGGAGCTGCGGCTGCCGGGCGTGGCGCTGGCGGTCACCACCCGGGCCGGGCGGCGGTCGCTGGCCGCGGTGGGGCGCCTGGACGGGCCGGTGCGTGGCTTCGAGCTGGTCCACAACGGCGCCGTGATCGGGGAGTTGACGGTCGGGCTGCGGGCGGGCGAGGAGCGGTTGGACCCCAGCGACGTCGACATCCTGCGTTCGCTCGCCGACCAGGCCTCGCCGGCCGTCGCCTCCCTGCGGCTGCAGGAGGACCTGCAGGCCAGCCGGGAGCAGATCGTCGCGGCGCGCGAGGAGGAACGGCGGTGGCTGCGGCGTGACATCCACGACGGACTCGGCCCGGCGCTGGCCGGGCTGCGGCTGCGGGTCGACAACGCGGCCTCGGCGGCCGGGGCGGAGGCGGGCGGGGCCGAGGCAGGCGGGGCGGAGACCGGCGACGCCGTCGACAGCGCCGCCGACGGCGCGGCAGGGAGCGGGGCGGGGAGTGAGGCGATCGCGCGGACGCTGCAGGACATCTCGGTCGACCTGGCGATGACGATCAAGGAGGTGCGGCGGATCACCGACCGCCTCGGGCCCGCGCCGCTCGGCGAGTTCGGCCTGACCCGCGCCATCCAGCACCTGGCGGCCTCGTTCAGCAGCGACGGGCTCGCCGTCAGTGCCGCGCTGCAACCGGACCCGCTGCCGGAGCTGCCCGCCGCCGTCGAAGTGGCCGCGTACCGGATCACCGCCGAGGCGCTGAACAACGTGCTGCGGCACGCCCGCGCCCGGAACGCCCAGGTGGCGCTGCGGGCGGACGAGGCGTACCTGACGCTGACCGTCCAGGACGACGGGGTCGGCCTCGGCCTCCCCCAGGCCGGCACCGTCCTCACCCCGGACCCGAAGGCGGATGAGGCGGGTACCGCCCACGCGGATCCGGCGGCCGGGGTAGGCCTGCGGTCGATGGCGGACCGGGCGGCCGAGATCGGCGGGCACTGCACCATCGACCGGCTCTCGCGGGAGAGCGGCACGCGGGTGCTGGCGGTCCTCCCCCGGCACCCCTCGCAGGGGCGCGGCACGGGGCGCTGACGGCCGTGGGCTGACAGCTGACAACTGACAGATTTCAGATGACAGATAACAGATTCTGTCAACTGTCATCTGTCAGCCGTACGCGGAGCGGCCCCGCGCCCCGCGCCCGGCGCCGCGACCCCGCACACGGCCCGGCACGTAGCCCGCCCCCGGTGCCGGTGGCTCCGGGGGCGGGACGGGTGGGGGGGAGATGGGCGGAGTATCGGGCGAGGACGAAAAGCAGGGCGATCGCGGACGATCAGTGCTTGCAGTCCTTCTCACCCGGCTTGCAGCGCTCGGCGTCCGCCGGGCTGCCGGCCGCAGGTGCGGTCTTGGCCGCCGCACCGGCGACGGCGCTCTTGACGACCGCGGCGGCTGCGGCGATGCCGACGACTGCGGACGCGAAGCCGAGCGCCTTCGATGCCGTGTTCGTTGCCATGAGGGGGGCTCCAGATTCTTCAGCTCCGAGCGGTCGAGCCGATCAACCGCTCTGCCTCCCACTCTGGACGGCACCGCGCCCCGGGCGCATGGGCCCGCCGTCCCGTTCCGGTCCCAGAACGGGACGGCGGACGCGACGGCGGGCCCGTCGGTGCAGCTCAGCGGCTCAGCGCAGGACCAGCACCGGCTTCACCACCTCCCCCGACTCCGCCGCCGCGGCCGCTTCCTCGACCGCCGCGAACGGGAAGGTCCGCACCAGCCGGTCCACCGGCAGCCGTCCGGCGCGCAGCAGGTCCACCAGCACCGGCAGGAACCGGCCCGGCACGCTCGCCCCCTGGTTCACCCCGACGATCCGGGGAGCCCGGGCGAGCAGCCCGGGCACGTCCAGGCCCACCTCGCTGCCGGCCGGCGGCGCGCCCACCACCCCGCAGGTCCCCCCGACGGCCAGCGCCTCCACCGCCTGGCGCAGCGCGCGGACGCTGCCGCTGGTCTCCAGCGTGTGCTGCGCGCCACGCCCGCCGGTCAGTTCGCGGACCGCCGCCACCGGGTCCCCGGCGCGGGCGTCCACGGCGTCGGTGGCCCCGAGCCCGCGGGCCAGCGCGAGCCGCTCCGGGCGCAGGTCGACGGCGACGATCCGCACCACCGGCGTCGAGCGCGCCGCCAGGACGGCGGCCAGCCCGACCGCGCCGGCGCCGAACACCACCAGGGTGTCGCCGGGTTCGGGCCGCAGTACGTTGAGGACCGCGCCCGCGCCGGTCTGCACGCCGCAGCCGAGCGGCGCCAGCAGTTCGAAGGGCACCGGCGGGCCGGTGACGGGCACGGCGTTGCGCTCGTCGGCGAGCGCGTACCCGGCGAAGGAGGACTGGCCGAAGAAGTGGCCGTGCAGCGCGGCGCCGCGGTGGCGGCCCGTGCCGTGCACGGTGGCGCTGCCGTCCGGCCGGAAGCCGCCGAACAGGTTGAGCGCGGCCCAGTGGTCGCAGCGCACCGGCAGCCCGTCCCGGCAGGGCGGGCAGGCACCGCAGGAGTCGAAGGTCAGCACGACGCGGTCGCCGGGCCGCACCCGGGTGACGGCCTCGCCGACCGCCGCGACGGTGCCCGCGCCCTCGTGGCCGAGGACGGCCGGCAGCGGCGCGGGCGTGCGGCCGGCCCGCACGCTCAGGTCGGTGTGGCAGATCCCGACGGCGTGGATCCGGACCAGGACCTCGTCCGCGCGCGGGCCGTCCAGCCGGACGGTCTCCGGGCGGAACGGCCCGCCGGTCTCGCGCACCACGGCGGCGGTGGTCTCGATCATGCCGGATCCGTCCCGCCCGGCCGTGCGGCGGCGATGTCCCACGGGGCCCGGGGCGTGAACAGCCGGTCGGCGGTGGACCGTTCGTAGGGCATGCCGGGCGGCATGGCGAGCACCTCCAGCTGGAGCCCCCAGGGCGTGCGGAAGTACACCCAGCGGTCGCCGTCGATCGGCCCGCCGTCGGCGACGGTCTGCGGTTCGCCCAGCACCTCGACCCCGGGCTGGCGCCGCAGGTAGGCGACGGCGCGGTCCACGTCGTCGACGGCGATCGCGAGGTGGTGCCCGCCCAGGTCGCTGTTGGCGGGCTGCTCGCGGCGCTGGTCCGGGGTGGTGTACTGGAAGAGCTCCAGATTGCTCACCGGGCCGAGGCGCAGCATCGCGATGTGCGCCACCGCCGAGCGGTGGACGCCGAGTTGGCGGGTCATCCAGTCGCCGTCCCCGTCAGGAGCGGCGACCGGTCCGAGCCGGTAGAGCAGGCGCGCGCCGAGCACGTCGGTGAAGAACGTCACCGCCTGGTCGAGGTCGGGGACGGTGTAGGCGACGTGGTGCACGGCGCGCGCGCCGGGGATGCCGGTCATGGGGCGCTCCTTCCGGGGGCCTCGGGCCGGAACGGCTTCTCGTGGACGGCGTCGCGCTGGTTGGCGACCGCGCTCATCAGGCTCATGCCGCCGTCGACGGTGAGCGAGACGCCGGTGGTGTAGGCGGCGTCCGGGCCGGTCAGGTGGACGATGGCGGCGGCGACCTCGGCCGCCCGCCCCGGCCGGCCCACCGGGATGCCGGGCCGGGGGTGGCCGGTGAGGTCGCGGTCGTCGAGGACGCCGTTCATCCGGGTGGCGGTCTCGCCGGGGCTGACGGCGTTCACGGTGATCCCGTGGGGCGCCAGTTCCAGGGCCATCACCCGGGTGAGCCCGCCGAGCGCGCCCTTGGCCGCGCAGTAGGCGGCGCCGCCCAGGATCGGGGTGAACTCGTGGACGGAGGTGACGTTGACGATCCGCCCGCCGCGCCCCTGGGCGACCATCCGGCGGGCGGCGGCCTGGGCGCAGGCGAAGGGGCCGGTGAGGTCGACGGCGAGGATCCGCCGCCAGTCGTCCAGGCTCTCCTCCAGGACGGGTGAACGGTGGTTGATCCCGGCGGAGTTGACCAGGATGTCGATCCCGCCGAGCTGTTCGGCGGCCGCGTGCACGGCTCGCGCGGCGGCCGCCGGGTCGGCGAGGTCGAGCGGCAGCAGCATGGTCCGCCCGCCGGCCAGCGCGGCCGTGCGGCGGGCGGCGGCCCGGTCGGTGCGGTAGCCGATCGCCACCGCGTGCCCGGCCCGGGCCAGGGCGACGGCGGCGGCCCGGCCGATGCCGGAGCTGGCGCCGGTGACGACCGCCACGGTGGGCGGCCACGCGCCGCCGTCGGGGTGCCAGTGGTGCGGTCCCGGGATGCTCATCGGCCGGCCTCCGGCACGGTGGCGGGGCGGACCTGGTAGCCGGCCAGGGCCAGGCTGGGCGCGCCCAGGTAGCCGTAGAGGGCGGCGGTCGGGCCGGCCGGGCCGGTCCGGAAGCCGTGCCACTCGCCGGCCGGGACGAACACCAGGTCCCCGGCGCGGAGCGGGACGGCGGTGCTCGCCGTGAGGTGGGTGCCGGCGCCGGACAGGACGAGGAAGAACTCGTCGGCGCGCGGGTGCCGGTGCAGGTCGTGGCTGCCGCCGGCACCGAACACCGAGGCGGCGACGGTGAGCCGGCGGGCGCCGACCGTCTCGCCGGTGGCCAGCCAGCGCACCGCCATGCCGGCCGAGCCCGCGACCGGCGCGCCGTCTCCGGTGCGCGCGGCGGGCACCGCCGGGCCGGGCGGCGCGAGCGGAACGGGGTGGGGGCGCAGCGCGGGCCGGTCGCCGGGCACCGCGACGGGCCGTACGGTCAGCACGGCGGCGGGTGCGCCGGGCAGGGCGGTGAGTCCGCAGGCGCTGCCGGGCGGATGGTAGAGACCCTCGCCCGGGCCGAGCACGCGCCCGGCCGAGCGGATACCGCCGGAGAGCACCAGGGTCACGGCCTCGCCCACCCGGGAGGGGTGGTGCTCGACGCGGACGCCGGGCGGCAGGGTCTCGACGGTCAGTCCGCCGTGCGCGGTGGGCAGGTGGCGCGGGTCGATCAGCCGCCGGAACACGGGGGCCGTCCGGGGGATGGCGGCGGGTACGAGGATCACGCGAGATCTCCTTCGGTAGCTGTGGCTGTGGCGCGGTCGGGGTCGGGGTCGGGGCCTGCGGGTCGGGGAGCCGTGGGGAGGGCGGCGGGCGGAGCGTCGCCGGCGCGGCCGGGCTCGTCGCCGGCGCGGCCGAAGTCGAGGAGTACCTTGGGCGGTCCGCTGCGCCCGCCCGCCAGCATCCGGAAGGCCTGCGCCCCGGCGGACGGCGGCAGCACGGCGGCGATCAGCGGTTCGGCCGTCAGCACGCCGTCGCGGAAGAGCCGCAGCGTGCGGTCGTAGTGGTCCAGGCCGTGCCGCACGCCGATCACCTCCAGTCCGCGCAGGGCGAGCCGGCCCGGGTCGAAGTCGGGGCACGGGCCGGCGGCCACGCCGATCACGGCGAGCCGGCCGCCCGGTTCGAGCAGGTCCAGGCCGAGCGCGAACGCCTGAGCCGCGCCCGCCGCCTCGACGGCGAGCGAGTACCGGGCGAGGCCGGCGGCGAGCGCCTGCTCGGGGCTCAGGGCGTGGCGCGCGCCGCAGCGCAGCGCGAGCCGCCGTCCGGCCGGGTCGATGCCCACGGCGTCCACCGACTCGCCCAGCCGGGCGGCGAGTTGGACGGCGAGCAGGCCGATCGTGCCGGTGCCGAGGACGATCACCCGGTCGCCGAGGCGGCAGCGGGCCCGTTCGAGGCCGGCTACCACGGTCACCGCCGGTTCGGTCAACACCGCCGCCCGGTCCGGTACTTGGCCGGGGATCCGGGACAGCGAGCGCTCCGGCAGCACCACGTACTCGGCGGCGGCGCCCGGGCGGCCGTAGAGGCCGACCTCGGTGAGGCGTTCGCAGAGCGGGCGGCGGCCGCGCCGGCACATCCGGCACAGGCCGCAGTGCACCATGGTGTGGCCCACCACCCGGTCGCCGGGCGCGAACTCGGTGACGTCGCGGCCGACTTCGGTGACGGTGCCGCACCACTCGTGGCCGGGGACCAGTGGGTAGCGGGCCCGCCCGTCGCGCAGGTACGCGGCGGTGCCGTGGAGGAGTTCGAGGTCGGTGCCGCACAGGCCGACCAGGGAGGTGCGCACGAGGACGGCGTCCGGTCCGGGCGGCGCCGGCCGGGGTTCCCGGGCGAGCACGACGCGGTGCGGGCCCTCGATGCGCAGCGCCGCCATGGTGGCGCGGGCGCCCGAACGGCGGGCCCCCGCCGTGGTGGCGGGGGCCTCGCCGAAGGCGGGGGCGGAGCCGGTCATGGCCGGCTCCGCCGTTCGGCGCGCCGCCGGGCCAGGGAGCGCCTGGTCGCGGTGGTGCGGCGGGGCGCGGCCAGGGCGAGGCAGAGCACCTCGGCCCCGAGCGGGCCGGCCTCCAGGAGCAGCGTGCGGCCCCGGGTCGCCAGCAGCAGGTCGCCGTCGACGGCCAGGTGGTCCGGCTCCTCGGCGTTCTGTCCGACGAGCAGGGACCCGCGCGCCACGAACAGGACGGTCTCGCCCTCGGGCCGCCCCGGCAGCGCGTGGTGGGCGCCGGGGCTGAGCCGCAGGTGGTCGAAGCTCTCGCAGGCACTGGCGAGCATGGAGCGGCGTGCCAGGCAGCGCAGCCGCACGCGTTCGCCGTTCGGGCCGAGGATGACGGCGGCCGAGGCCGTCGCGGTGGTGACGATCACCTTGGCTCGCCTCCCTTCGTGCTCGGAGGGGTGTCGGGGCGGTCGGGATGGTCGGCGGGTTCGGCGGGTTCGGCCGCCGGTTGTCCGGTGGCCGGTCGCGCGCTCTCCGGCCGTTCGGCGGCCGGCTGTTCGGTGGCCGGCCGTTCGGCGGCCGGCGGTTCGGCTGCCGGCCGTTCCGCCGCCGGGTGGGCCATGGCCCGCCCCGGGTGGCCGGCGACGGCCAGCACCGCGTGGAAGTACTCGAGCCCGGCGGTGCCGGCGGTGAACACGGTGCGCGCGCCGAGCGGCAGGGTCACGGCGGTGCCCTCGACCAGCGGGATCCCGGCGTCGGCCTCCGCCGACTCCTCGTTCCCGGCCTCGGCCTCCGGCGCCGTGGCGGTGCCCGAGCCCGCCGTGATGTACAGGGCGCGTTCGACGCCCTCGGCGGTGATCTCGACGCTGCGGCCCGGGTCGAGCCACTGCAGTCCGACGGCGCGCAGCGGTCCGGTCAGCACCCGGGTGGGGTCGACGGCGCCGCGGCGGCGGAGGTCGGTGATGACGGTGCCCGACATGACGGGTGCTCCTTCTGGTGTCTGCGGTCCGTACTGGGCCGTATCTGTTCTCCACGGTGGGCCGCCTGCCGTCCCGGCCGCACGGGGACCCGGTCCTGTCCTGTTCCCGGACTGCGCCCGGCCCGTTCCCGGCCTGGGCCCGGACCCGGCCCGGACGGCACCCGGACGGCACCCGGGCCCGCGCCCCCGGCGCCTCACAGCGCACCCGACCCGGACCCGGCGGCCGGGACGGCGCCGGCCAGGGCGGGTTCGGTGACGGCGGCCCGGCTGCGCGGGACGCCCGTGCCCACCGGGTCGGCCAGGCCCTCGACAGCGGCCCTCAGCACCGCGGCGTCCACCCGGGTCAGCAGCCTGCCGTCGGCGCAGTACGGGCGCCCGAGGTCGGCGAGCAGCAGCAGCCCGGGGGCGGCGGCGTTGACGAGCGCGACGGTGAGCCGGTCCACGTCGACGCCGCCGGGCAGGGCGGTCGCCGAGCCGTTGCGGGCCAGCAGGTCCCGGTGCGCCCAGCCGGTGGCCCCGGCCGCCAGGCCGAGCCGCTCCGCCACCCGGGCGGCGAGCACCAGGCCGAGCGCCTCGGCGTCGCCGGGGGCGAGGTCAGGACCGGCCACGGCCCGCACCGCGGCGGCGAGGCTCCGGCCGTAGCCGAGGGCCAGCGCGGGGCCGGTCTCGTCGGGGTCGAAGCAGACCAGCGCGGCCCGCGCGTCGGCGCACAGGGCGATCAGGGCGGTGAGCGTCGGCTCGTCGTACCGGGCCCCGGGGTGGAGGAGGGCGGCGAGCGTCGGGTACTGGGCGGGGCAGACGGCGAGCACGTGGCGCACGACCGCGACCGTCCCGGCCCGGGTCCACGCGGCGGGGCGGGCGGCGAGCTGGTCGGCCCGGACCCAGACCAGCGCGTTCGGGACGGGGCGGTGCAGGGCCAGGGCGGGACCGCACGCGGCCGCCAGGTCGGTGGGCAACCGCACCTCGGCGGGGAGCCCGCAGGCGCGTTCTCCGCCGACGGCGAGGACCACGGCGCCGGCGCGGGCGGCGGCCGGCAGCGGTCCGTCGCGCAGGTCGTGCACGGCGGTGGGCGCCCGGTCGGCGGCGAGCGCGCGGACGGCGGCCAGGGTGGCCTCGGGCGCGGTGCCGTCGGTGACGACGAGGAACCGCTCGGCCCGCAGGCCGTCGAGCCGCGTCCCGAGTTCGGACCACGACGGCTCGCCGCCGCGCACCGCCAGGAAGACCTGGGCGGCACCGGCCTGGATCCGCCGGTCGAGCCGGACACTGCGACGCATGATGGCCTCCTCCCGTCCGAACTCCGAAGCCCGAACTGCGAGGTCCGAAGCCCGAGGTCCGGGCTTCGTCCTATGGCCTCCACGCTGCGCCGCCCGCCGCCCCGCCCGCCTGAGCCCCGGGCCCCCACCGCGCCCCGCGCCGGCGCCCGGGACGGGCCGGGGCGCGGCCGGGACGGGCCGGGACGGGCCCCTAGGGGTACGCCCGGCATGCCCGGGGCCCGTCCCACCACGGTCGGGACGGGCCCGGTACGTACGGCCCTCGCGGCCGGCCGCCGAGGACGGCCGCCGCCGGGCCCGCTACCCCGGCGGCCCCCCGGCCGGGACGGCGCGGCGCGCGACCTCGGGGCGGCGTTCGGGCAGGGCGGCGCTCACCCGGTCCGGCAGGACGGTCAGGCAGAGCAGTTCCGCGCCGAGCGGGCCGCCGTGCAGGTGGACGGACTCGCCGCGCGGGGCGAGCAGCAGAGTGCCGCGGTCGAGCATGCGCAGCGGGTGGTCCGGGCAGTCGAGCAGGACGACCGGGCCGCGCAGCACGTACCAGGCGGCCTCGGTGCCGTCGCGGCCGGTGAGGTCGTAGCAGGCGCCCGGGCCGAGGTGGACGTGCTCGAAGGCCTCGCACTCGCTGTGCAGCATGCCCCGGCGGGCGAGGCAGCGGGTGCGGATCCGCTGGGCGCCGGGGCCGAGGAGCAGGCGGGGCGCGGTCGTGCGGGTGACGATCATCGCGGCTCACCGCCTCGCGCCGGCACGAGTTCCGCGTGCAGGTAGGAGAGCCCGCCGGGGCCGGCGGCGAGGTCCAGGGCGGTGCCGAGCGGCAGGGTGAACGCCGTTCCGGGGCGCAGCGGCACCCGGACGTTCCCGGCGCCCGCCCGGCCGTGGCCGCCGGTCACGAAGGCGGTGTGCTCGACGCCGTCGGCGAGCAGGACGTCCCGTTCACCGGTGGCCAGTTCGACGTGCCGCAGCAGGCGCAGCGGTCCGCCGATGACGGCGGACGGGTCGAGCGGGCCGGTGCGCCGCAGGTCGCGGACGACGGTGCTGCCGACCGGGCCGGCGCGACCGGCGCGGCCGCGGGCCGGCGGGTCGGCGGGCAGTTCGATCACCAGCCACTCCAGCGGTCCGGCCCCGGTGTTGCGCAGGCCGTGCCGGGTGCCGAGCGCCGTCAGGACGGCGTCGCCCGCGCGGACGGCGTACGGGTGGCCGTCGAGGGTGACCTCGCCCTCTCCGGCGAGCAGGACGTAGACCTCACGGGTGCGGGTGTGGAGGTGTTCGCCGCTGATGCCGCCCACCGGGACGCGCGCCCATTCGACGGCCTCCCAGCCGCCGGTGAGTCCGGCCCGGCGGGCGAGGCAGGTCCACTGGGTGATCCCGGCCGCGCCGTGCACTCCGTGGACGTCGGCCGGGGCGGTGGTGTCGGCGACCACGACGGCGCTACGCACGTGTCCCACTCCCCCGCACCGATCCCGCCGCTCCGGCCGCGCCCGCGCCCGCCGCCTCGGTGGCCTCGGTGGCCTCGGTGGCCGACCAGGTGCGCAGCCAGCCGGCGGCGTCGCCGAGTTCGGCCCCGCCGAGGTCGTCGACGAAGACGCCCGCGCCGATCCCGCAGGGCAGCGGCAGCCGCTGCCGCCCGTCGCGGTGGCGGACGGTGTCGGCGAGCGCCTCGGCGAGCGTGACGGGCTCCATCAGCGGGTGCCAGACGGGCAGTTCGAGCCGCCGCATCAGCCGCAGGATCCGTTCGGCCTGCCCCGCGTCGAGCAGGCCCCGGCGCCGGGCGACGACGGTGGTGAGCGCCATGTCGACGCAGACCGCCTCGCCGTGCAGGAGTTCGGGCAGCGCGCGCATCTCGACCGTCGGGCTGAACGAGTGCCCGTAGTCCATCAGGCGTTCCAGGCGGTGCTCCCAGAGGTTGGGCTGGAGCTCCTGGAGCATGCCGTGGACGGCGCGGCCGAG
Organism: Kitasatospora sp. NPDC001527; assembly: GCF_040298605.1. Taxonomy (NCBI): domain Bacteria; kingdom Bacillati; phylum Actinomycetota; class Actinomycetes; order Kitasatosporales; family Streptomycetaceae; genus Kitasatospora; species Kitasatospora sp. NPDC001527. The sequence continues at coordinate 70,432 of NZ_JBEPAM010000010.1, forward strand.
CACGGCGGCGCCGGCGGCCGGGGACTGGAAGCCGCTGTCGAGCAGGGCGCGCCCGTGACGTTCGAGCAGGAAGAAGAGGTCCGCGTCCTTGATCAGGGCGACCTTGAGGATCTCGGCGAGCCCGTTGCCGAGGTGGCGCCGGTCCAGGGTGGTGAGGAAGCCCGGGTCGAGCAGGGTGTCGACGGCGGGGTGGTAGCTGCCCAGGCGGTTCTTGTGGCGGCCGTGATTGACGCCGGTCTTGGCGCCGACGCCCGCGTCGACGAGGCCGATCAGCGTGGTCGGCACCCGGACGAAGGGCGTGGAGCGGCGGTAGAGGCTGCAGGCGAGGCCGACGACGTCGGTGAGTACGCCGCCGCCCACCGCGATCACCGGTTCGCCGCGGCGGGAGATCCCGAAGGAGTCCATCCGGTCGGCGACCTGGAACACCGCGTCCATGGTCTTCACCTGTTCGTGGGCCAGCAGGACGTGCGTCTCGTACTCGACGTCCTGGGCGTCCAGGTAGCGGCGCAGGCGGTGGCCGTGCAGTTCGTGGACGCGGGCGTCCACGACGACGAGCCGGCGCCCGGGCGGGCCGCCGGCCCGGGCGAGCGCCGGGTTGCGCGGGTCCAGCACGCCGGGGACGAAGCGGACCCGGTAGCGGACGGGCAACGCGGTGGCGACCGTCCAGGCGTGGGCGCCGCTCACCGGGTCGCCGGTGGCGTGCAGGCCGTGGACGTCCGCGCCGGGGGCGCCGGGCGTGCCGGGACGGTGCTGCGGGTGGGGGATGGACACAGGTCGGCTCCTTCGGCGGGCGACGGCTCGGGCGGCCCGACGGGTGAGGGAGGGCCCGACGGGCCGGTGTGCACCACGCTGGCGCGCCCGCCGTCCCGGACGCACGGGCGGCCGGCCCCATCCGCGTCCCGGTCCCGCCCGGGACGGCCCGGGACGGCCCGGGACCGGCCGGCGCGGCGACGGGACGGCCCGCGGCGCCCGCACCGCCGCGCCCGCCGTCCCCCGCACCGCGACCGCCCCCGCCCCCGCCCCCGCCCCGGCCCCGGCCCCGGCCCCGGGCACTGTACGGGCGACGTACGGTGGAACACGGAGGCCGACACCATGCACGCCACCAGGACCCACTTCACCGACCGCACCGACGCGGGCCGCCGGCTGGCCGCCCTGCTGGGGCACCTGCGTGGCCCCGGCACCGTGGTGGTGGCCCTGCCGCGCGGCGGCGTCCCGGTGGCCGCCGAGGTGGCCGCCGCGCTCGGCGCGCCGCTGGACATCTGCGTGATCCGCAAGCTGGGCGTCCCGTACCAGCCGGAGCTGGGCATGGGGGCGATCGGCGAGGACGGGGTGCGGGTGATCAACGACCAGGTGCTGCGGCCCGCCGGGGTGACCCCGGAGCAGCTGGCCGCCGTGGAGGCCCGCGAACGGGCGGAGCTGGAGCGCCGGGCGCACCGCTACCGGGGCGGCCGCCCGCCGGTCGACCTGCGCGGGCGGACGGTGGTCGTGGTCGACGACGGCATCGCGACCGGCTCGACCGCGCGGGCCGCCTGCCTGATCGTGCGGGCGCGCGGCGCGGCGCGGGTGGTGCTCGCCGTGCCGGTGGCGCCGCCGGACTGGACGGAGCGGCTGAGCGGGGTCGCCGACGAACTGGTCTGCGTGGGCACGCCGTCGCCGTTCTTCGCGATCGGCGAGTTCTACGCGGACTTCTCGCAGACCGAGGACGCCGAGGTGCTGCGCCACCTCGCCGCGGCCCGCACCGGTGACGAAGCCGGGCCGGCGCCCTTGGGCGAACGGTCGGCGCCCGACGGCACGGTGCCCGCGTCCGACGCCACGGTGCCGGCGTCCGACCGCGAGCTGACGCTGCCCGCCGCCGGGGCCCGGCTGACCGGCCGGCTGACGGTCCCGGCGGGCGCCCGCGGCATCGTGGTGTTCGCGCACGGCAGCGGCAGCGGGCGGCACAGCCCGCGCAACCGCCATGTGGCCGGGGCCCTGAACCGCTCGGGCCTGGCCACCTTCCTGTTCGACCTGCTCACCGAGGACGAGGAGGAGGACCGGCGCAACGTCTTCGACGTCGCCCTGCTGGGCGCCCGGCTCACCGACGTGGCGCGCGCGCTGCCCGCCGAGCAGGCCCGCCGGGACGGCGGACCGTTCCTGCCGCTCGGCCTGTTCGGCGCGAGCACCGGGGCCGCCGCCGCGCTGTGGACGGCCGCCCGGCTGGGCCACGGCGTGGGCGCGGTGGTCTCCCGGGGCGGGCGGCCGGACCTCGCCGGGGCGGACGCGCTGGGCGCCGTGCTCGCGCCGACGCTGCTGATCGTCGGCGGCCGGGACGAGGCGGTGATCGACCTGAACCGCCGGGCGCGCGAGCGGCTGCGCTGCGAGAGTGAGCTGGCGGTGGTCCCGCACGCCGGTCACCTGTTCGAGGAGCCCGGCACGCTGGACCGGGTCGCCGAGCTGGCCCGCGACTGGTTCGCCGGCCACCTCGTCCCCCGCGCCCCCTGAGACCCAAAGCCCCCGCTCCCGGGTCCCGAGCCGCCGCCCCCGCCCGGACCCCACCCCCTCCTGACCAGCGCACACGCCCGGTCGGGGCCGTTACGCAGAACTCGTGAAACACCCCGGATCGACCGAGCATTCTGCACAGCACGACCAGCGATTTCCTGATCACCTTGTACACATTGAACAGTGAAAAACCGACCTGTTGCCCAACCCCCCCGACTGGAGCAAGCTCTGCGCTCAGCCGCCCGCATCCCCCTCGCCCCATCCCCGCGGAGCGGCCGCCTCAAGCGGATGCCTCAATGCCGAGGCCTCAATGTGGAGGAACGACCGATGACCCCGCAGTCCCACGCCCTTGAGCTGACCCCCGAGGAGCGCGAGGCCGGTCTCGACGCCGAGCAGCTGCGCCGCCTCGTCGGCCTCGTCGAGCACGACCCGGCCACCGACCCGTTCCCGGTCACCGCGCAGGACGCCGTCGTGTTCGTGGTGGGCAACGCCACCCAGACGGCCCAGTTCTACCAGGTCGTCTTCGGCATGGAACTGGTCGCCTACTCCGGCCCGGAGACCGGCCGCCGTGACCGCAAGGCCTACGTGCTGCGCTCCGGATCCTGCCGCTTCGTGATCAAGGGCGGCGTCTCCCCCGACAGCCCGCTGCTGGACCACCACCGCCGCCACGGCGACGGCGTCGTCGACCTGGCCCTGGAGGTCCCGGACGTCGACAAGTGCATCGCGCACGCCCGCGCCCAGGGCGCCACCGTGCTGGAGGAGCCGAACGACGTCTCCGACGAGCACGGCACCGTGCGCCGCGCCGCGATCGCCACCTACGGCGAGACCCGCCACACCCTGGTCGACCGCTCCCGCTACACCGGCCCGTACCTGCCCGGCTACATCGCCGCCCAGAGCAAGGTGCGGCACCCGGAGGGCTCGCCGCGCCGCCTGTTCCAGGCCCTGGACCACGCGGTCGGCAACGTCGAGCTCGGCAAGATGGACGAGTGGGTCACCTTCTACAACAAGGTCATGGGCTTCGTGAACATGGCCGAGTTCGTGGGCGACGACATCGCCACCGACTACTCCGCGCTGATGTCCAAGGTCGTCGCCAGCGGCAACCACCGGGTGAAGTTCCCGCTCAACGAGCCGGCCATCGCCAAGAAGAAGTCGCAGATCGACGAGTACCTGGAGTTCTACACCGGCGCGGGCTGCCAGCACATGGCGCTGGCCACCAACGACATCCTCACCACCGTGGACGTGCTGCGCTCGCGCGGCGTCGAGTTCCTGAACACGCCCGACTCGTACTACGACGACCCCGAGCTGCGCGAGCGGATCGGCAAGGTCCGGGTGCCGATCGAGGAGCTGAAGAGCCGCGGCATCCTGGTCGACCGCGACGAGGACGGCTACCTGCTGCAGATCTTCACCAAGCCGATCGGCGACCGTCCGACCGTCTTCTACGAGTTCATCGAGCGGCATGGCTCGCTGGGCTTCGGGAAGGGCAACTTCAAGGCGCTCTTCGAGGCCATCGAGCGCGAGCAGGAGCGCCGCGGCAACCTCTGAGGCGGGCCGCCCCGGAGGCTGGCGGTCTCCGGAGCGCCACCTCCGGGGCCGACCGCCCCCGGGGCCGAAAGCCTCCGGGGCGCACAGCCACCGCTGAAGCCGTAGGAAGCTCTGGGCCACAGGAAGGTCCGGGAGGAGCAGGGACGATGGCGTACTACCGGCAGCTTGGCAGCATCCCGCCCAAGCGGCACACGCAGCACCGCACGCCCGAAGGCGGGCTGTACTACGAGGAGTTGATGGGCGAGGAGGGGTTCTCCTCGGACTCCTCGCTGCTCTACCACCGGGGCATCCCCTCGGCCGTCGTGAACGCCGTGCCGTGGGAGCTGCCCGACCAGTCGACGGTGCCCAACCACCCCCTGCTCCCCCGCCACCTCAAGCTGCACGAGCTGTTCACCGGCCAGGACTGGAAGTCCGCGGACGTCGTCGCCGGGCGCCGGCTCGTCCTCGGCAACGGCGACGTGCGGATCTCCTACGTCGCCGCCGGGGCGCCGAGCGAGCTGTACCGCAACGGGCTCGGCGACGAGTGCGTGTACGTGGAGTCCGGCGCCGGCACCCTGGAGACGGTCTTCGGCACGCTGGAGGTCGGCCAGGGCGACTACGTGATCATCCCCCGGGCGACCACCCACCGCTGGGTGCCGGCCGGCGACGAGCCGCTGCGCGCCTACTGCATCGAGGCGAACAGCCACATCACCCCCGTCAAGCGCTACCTCTCCAAGTACGGCCAGCTGCTGGAGCACGCGCCGTACTGCGAGCGGGACCTGCGCGGCCCGTCCGGCCCGCTGCCGGTCGAGACGGCGTCATCCGGAGCGGGGGACGTCGACGTGCTGGTCAAGCACCGCGGCCCGAACGGCATCGCGGGCACCCGGTACACCGTGCCGCACCACCCGTTCGACGTGGTCGGCTGGGACGGCTGCCTGTACCCGTACGCGTTCAACATCCGGGACTTCGAGCCGATCACCGGCCGGATCCACCAGCCGCCGCCGGCCCACCAGGTGTTCGAGGGCAACGGCTTCGTGATCTGCAACTTCGTTCCGCGCAAGGTGGATTACCACCCGCTGTCGATCCCGGTGCCGTACTACCACGCCAACGTGGACAGCGACGAGGTCATGTTCTACTGCGGCGGCGACTACGCCGCGCGCAAGGGCTCGGGCATCGGCCAGGGCTCCATCTCGCTGCACCCCGGCGGCCACACCCACGGCCCGCAGCCGGGCGCCTACGAGCGGTCCATCGGCGCCGAGTTCTTCGACGAGCTCGCGGTGATGGTGGACACCTTCCGCCCGCTGGAGCTGGGCGAGGGCGGCCGCGCCTCCGAGGACGCGAACTACGCCTGGACCTGGGCCGGTCGGGGGCCGCAGCAGTGAGCGCCGCACCCGTGATCCCCCCGCTCTTCCGGGGGCTGTTCGACGACGCGGCGGTGTTCCCGCCGGGGAACCTGCCCGTCGCCGAGGCGGTGCCCGCACACCGCTCACACCGCACCGCCCGGTACGCCGACGCGGTCGGCCCGTTCCTCTGCGGGGCGGGCCGGCTGGACGAGTTGGCGGCCGCGGCGCGGGACGGCGGCCCCCGCCTCCGGGTCGGGCTGGTGCTGCCGGGGGGCAGCGCCGAGCTCGGCCCGGCCCTCTCCGCCGCGGCGCCCTTCGAGGTGGCCGGCGTCGAACTCGCCACCCGGGACGCCCGGGAGGCGGTCGCCGCGCTCGACCTGCTGCTGCCGGCGGACGTACCCGCGGCCGTCGAGCTGCCGCGCGAACTGCTGCGCGGGGACGGCCTGGACGAGGTGCTGGACGTGCTGGTGGACAGCCCGTACCGGGCCAAGTTCCGCACCGGCGGCGTCGTCGCCGGCGCCTTCCCGGACGAGGAGGAGCTGGCCGGCTTCCTCACCGGCTGCGCGCAGCGCGGCCTGCCGTACAAGTGCACGGCCGGCCTGCACCACGCCGTCCGGCACACCGACCCGGCGACCGGCTTCGAGCACCACGGCTTCCTGAACGTCCTGCTGGCCGCGCAGGAGACCGACCGGGCGGCAGCGGCCGAGGTGCTCGCCGAGCGCTCCGGCGAGCTGCTCGCCAAGGCCGTCCTGGCGCTGACCGACCGTCAGGTCACGGTGATTCGCAACTCGTTCACCGCGTTCGGCACCTGTAGCATCGCCGAGCCCCTGGACGACCTGGCCGCCCTCGGCCTGCTGTCGCCCGACCCCACGCCCCAGGAGGACCGTTGACCACCCCCCGCAGCTGGCTCGCCCCCGCGAACGACTCGCCGTTCGGCGTGCACAACCTGCCGTACGGCGTCTTCACGGCCGGCGACCGGCCGGGGCGGCGGATCGGCGTGCGCGTCGGCGACTTCGTCCTGGACGCCGGCGCCGCCGCCCGCGCCGCCGGGGAGCCGTCCGTGCTGCTCGACGCCGACTCGCTCAACCCGCTGCTGGCCGCGGGCCGTCCGGTCTGGACCGAGGTGCGCACCGCGCTCACCCGCTGGCTGACCGAGGAGTCCCACCGGGACGCCCTCACCCCGCTGCTGCTGCCGCTGGCGGAGGTGCGGCTGCACCTGCCGTTCGAGGTCGCCGACTACGTCGACTTCTACGCCTCCGAGCACCACGCCACCAACCTGGGCCGGATCCTGCGTCCCGGCTCGGAGCCGCTGACCCCCAACTGGAAGCACGTGCCGATCGGTTACCACGGCCGCTCCGGCACCGTGGTGGTCTCCGGCACCCCGGTGGTCCGCCCGCACGGGCAGCGCAAGGCTCCGGCGGACGCCGTCCCGTCCTTCGGCCCGACCCGCCGGCTGGACATCGAGGCCGAGGTCGGCTTCGTCGTGGGCGCGCCCTCCGCGCTCGGCACGCCCGTCCCCCTGGACCGCTTCCGCGAGCACGTCTTCGGCGTCTGCCTGGTCAACGACTGGTCCGCGCGCGACATCCAGGCCTGGGAATACGTGCCGCTCGGCCCGTTCCTCGGCAAGTCCTTCGCCACCTCCGTCTCGCCGTGGATCGTGCCGCTGGACGCCCTGGAGCACGCCCGGGTCACCCCGCCGGCCCGCGACGTCGAACCGCTCCCCTACCTCGACGACCGCGACGGCGAGCCCTGGGCCCTGGACCTCGCGATGGAGATCCGCCTCAACGGCCACACCGTCTCCCGCCCGCCGTTCGCCTCGATGTACTGGACGGCCGCCCAGCAGCTCACCCACATGACGGTCAACGGCGCCTCGCTGCGCACCGGTGACCTGTTCGCCTCCGGCACCGTCAGCGGCCCCGAGCCCGACACCCGCGGCGCGCTCATCGAGCTCACCTGGAACGGCGAGAACCCGCTCAAGCTCCCGGACGGCTCGACCCGCACCTTCCTGGAGAACGACGACGAGGTGACCATCACCGCCACCGCCCCCGGCCCCGAGGGCACCGTCATCGGCTTCGGCGAGGTTACCGGCCGCATCGTCCCCTGAGGCCGCTGGAGCCGCTGAGGCCCTGAGGCCCCTGAGGCCCCTGAGAACCACCCTCCCCCGCCGGACGAAGGGCGGCCCGGTCACCGACCGGAGCCGCCCTTCGTGCTTGCGGCCTTCGTGCTTGCGGCCTTCGCGCTTGCGGCCTTCGTGCTTGCGGCCGCGCGAGCGCCCCCGGGTACGGTGACGGCGGAGATCTTGGCGAGACGGACCGGTCGACGACAGACGGGAGTGGGGACGATGGGTGACGAGGTGCGGGTGTGGCGGGACGGCGCGGCGGGGCGGATCGTGCTCGACCGGCCGCGGGCGCTCAACTCGCTGACGCACGGCATGATCCTGGACGTCCGGGCGGCGCTGGACGCGTGGGCCGGGGACGACGCGGTGCGGGTGGTGGTGCTGACCGGCGCCGGCGAGCGCGGGCTGTGCGCGGGCGGCGACATCCGGGCGTTCCACGACGACGCCAAGGCGGGCGGGGCCGCGACCCGCGCGTTCTTCCGGGACGAGTACCGGCTGAACGCGCTGATCTCGCGGTACCCGAAGCCGTACGTGGCGGTGATGGACGGCATCACCATGGGCGGCGGCGTCGGCGTCTCCGCCCACGGGTCGGTGCGGATCGTCACCGAGCGTTCGGTGGTGGCCCTGCCGGAGACCCGGATCGGTCTGGTGCCGGACGTCGGCGGGACGTGGCTGCTGTCCCGCGCGCCGGGCGAGCTGGGCACCCACCTGGGGCTGACCGCCGCCTCGATGACCGCCGGGGACGCGCTGCTGTGCGGGTTCGCCGACCACTTCGTGCCGTCGGCGAAGCTGCCGGAGCTGCTGGCCGGCCTCGCCGGCTCGCCCGTCGAGGAGGTGCTCGCCCGGTTCGTCGAGGAGGCCCCGGCCGCGCCGCTCGCCGAGCAGCGCGGGTGGATCGACGCCTGCTACGCGGCCGACGGCGTGGAGGAGATCACGGCGCGGCTGGTGGCGAGCGGTGTCCCGGCGGCCAAGCAGGCCGCCGAGGAGCTCGCCGAGCGCTCGCCGACGATGCTCAAGGTGACGCTGGCCGCCCTGCGCGGCGCACGGGCGCACGGCTCGCTGGAGGAGACCCTGACGCAGGAGTACCGGGTGTCCTGCGCGGCGCTGACCCACCACGACCTCGTCGAGGGCATCCGCGCGCAGGTGGTCGACAAGGACCGCGACCCGCACTGGTCCCCGGCCACCCTCGCCGGGGTCGACGAGGCGACGGTCGCCGCGTTCTTCGAACCACCGGCCGACGGGGACTGGTCCGTCGCCTGACCTGCGAACGGGTGACCACCGTCTCGCGGACCGAGACTGGCGCGAGGCGGGCCGGTTCGTAGATCGTGGGTCCGTCAGAGCGCGCAACGGAATGGGAGTCAACGGCGATGACCGAGACCTACGAGACGATCCTGGTGGACCGCAAGGGCCGGGTCGGCCTGATCACGCTCAACCGGCCGGAGGCGCTCAACGCGCTCAACACCCGGCTGATGAACGAGGTCGTGGCCGCGGCCACCGCGTTCGACCGGGACCCGGAGATCGGCTGTCTGGTGATCACCGGGTCGGCGAAGGCGTTCGCGGCCGGTGCCGACATCAAGGAGATGCAGGGCAACCGGTTCCCCGACGTCTACCTGGACGACTGGCTGGGCCCGTGGGACCGCCTGGGCCAGCTGCGCAAGCCGGTCGTCGCGGCGGTGGCCGGCTTCGCGCTGGGCGGCGGCTGCGAGCTGGCGATGCTCTGCGACATCCTGATCGCGGCCGACACCGCCAAGTTCGGCCAGCCCGAGATCAAGCTCGGCGTGATCCCGGGCATCGGCGGCTCGCAGCGCCTCACCCGGGCCGTCGGCAAGGCGAAGGCGATGGAGCTGTGCCTGACCGGCCGGATGATGGGCGCCGAGGAGGCCGAGCGGGCCGGCCTGGTCTCCCGCATCGTCCCCGCCGACGACTTGCTCGCCGAGGCGCTCGCCACCGCCGAGAAGGTCGCGGAGATGTCCACCCCGGCGGCGATCATGATGAAGGAGAGCGTCAACCGCGCCTTCGAGACCACCCTCGCCGAGGGCGTCCGCTTCGAGCGCCGCCTCTTCCACGCCGCCTTCGCCACCGCCGACCAGAAGGAAGGCATGGCCGCCTTCGCCGAGAAGCGCCCGGCCCAGTTCAAGCACCGCTGACGCGCCGGCGGGAGGCCCCCGGGCCACCGGGGGCCTCCCGGCTCACCTCGACACCCTCCGGCCGGGCCGGTCCAGCCAGGCCCACTGCTCTCCCTCGACCACGGTCCACCCGAACCGCTCCGGGCCGGGCCTCCCCTGCCGCTCCCACCAGCGGTGGGCCTCCTCCACCTCGTCCCAGAGCCGGCGCGGCCCGTACTGCCCCACCGTGCCGTCGTCGTCGACGGCGGCCCAGGACCGGGCGTCGGTGGTCGCCACCCAGAGCCGGGCGGCGTCCTCCTCCCAGGCGGTCCACACGTCGCCGAGCCGCAGGCCGAGCGCGAACCGGGCCTCCCACGCGTCTCCGGTGACCTGCCGCGGGTCCAGCGAGGTGCGGCTCTCCGCCGGCACGTGCTCATCGCGGACGACGTCGCGGAAGATCCGCAGGTCCTGCCGCTGGGTGCGCATCAGCATGAACGCCGAGTGCGGAGCGAACCTCCCCTGCGCGCGGTCGCGTTCGACGGTGAGGTTGAGCAGCCCCCAGCAGATCATCGGGTTGTCCCACGGCGTGAGGACGATGCCGCCCGGCCTGGTCTGCTCGATCCACGCCCACGGCACGCGGCGCACGGAGCAGGTGGAAACGAGCCGGTCGTAGGGCGCGCGTCCGCTCCAGCCTGCCGCACCGTCCGCGCGGACGACCTCCACACCGCTGCCGTTCAAGGCGGCTCGCGCCTGCCGCGCGACGTCGGGATCGATCTCGACCGACACGACGTTCCCCGCCCCGACCCGGTGGGCCAGCAACGCCGCGTTCCACCCGGTCCCGGTGCCGACCTCCAACACCCGCGTGCCCGGGCGGACATCGAGGTCGCGCAGCATCCGCACGACGATCGAGGGCGCCGAGGCGGAGGAGGACGGCCACGCGTCGGCCGGGTCGGCCGGCACCTGACCGTCGTTCACCTGGGTGACGATCGGCACGTCCGTGTAGGCGGCCTCCGACCGGCGCTGGTCGTCACACGGCTCGTAGCCCCCGCCGCCATCGTCCAGCCAGATCCGAGCGGGGAGGAAGCGGTGGCGCGGAACCGCCTCGATCGCTTCCCGCCACTCGCGGGGAACGGGGCCGCCGAGCGCTTCGCCGACGGCCCGGAGCAGGCCGCGCACGGCGGCCTGCCCCGGTTGATGCACGGAGTCCGTCACTTCTTGTCGTCGTCCTTCCGGTGCTTGGGCTCGGGCAGCGGCCGCGACCCGTCGGGCGACGGCTTGGCGGTGCCGGGGTCCTTCTTGCCCCCGTGCTTGCCGTTGCTGTTCTTGTCGGTTCCCCAGGCCATGGGGGCCTCCTCGGTCTTGTGCTGCGCGCCTACCGGTCGGGCGGGCGGGGTGTGGGCGGGTTCGCGGGCTTGGGCTTGGGCGGCTTCTGGGCGGGCTGGGACACGGCCGTGCTCCTCCTCTCAGTGCGAGCGGTTGATGAGCACCAGGGCGGTGGCGACGAGGTGCAGGAGCGCCGCCACCGACACTCCGTAGGCGGCCCAGACCCGCTCGGAACCGTCGTCCCCGGAGCCGTCGTTCACGTCCGGCTCCGGAGGTCTCGCAGGGCGCCGGTGACGTGGGCGTGGTCGGCGGGGCTGTGGTGCTCGTAGAGGGTTGCGGCGTGGCGGAGCAGCGTGATCGCGTCGCCGGTGCGCCCGCACTGCCTGTCGACGTCGGCGATCCAGCTCAGGGTGCGGGCCTCCCACAGCCGGGCGTTCTGCTCGCGGAAGCCTTCCAGGGCGGAGGTGAGGACCGGTCGGGCGTCGGTGACCCGGCCGTCGGTGGCGAGGATCCGGCCGCGCCAGGCGCGGGCCTTGTGGGAGTTGAGGGGGTCGCCGGTCGCCAGGAGGCCGCGTTCGGCGACGGAGAGCCGGTCGGTGACGGTGGTGGCGTCCTCGCCGAGGTCGGCGTCCGTGAGAGCCAGTTCGAGGTGGGCGAGGGCGGCGCCGCGGTGGCGGCCGAGGTCGATGGAGAGTCTCCGGGCGCGGTCGAAGTGCTGGCGGGCGAGGGTGTGGGCGCCGGCCCGGCGGTAGGCCGCGCCGAGGTCGTGGTCGTGCTGGGCGATCCCGGGGCGGTCGTTGGTTTCCCTGGCGGTGGCGAGGGCCCGGTGGCAGTCGGTCAGTGCCTCGGGGACGCGGTTCAGCGCGCGGAGAACGGTGGCGCGGGCGCCGAGCAGTTCGCGGTAGAGGCGACGTTCGACGTCACTGGCCGGGGTGCCGAGGGCGGTGAGGGCGCGGTCGTGGTGGTCGAGCCATTCCCGGTAGTGGCGGGTGCGGAGGTAGTGGGGCCAGGCGGCGAACACGAGGTGGGGGACGATCGCCGGGTGGTGGGCCTCGGCGGTGGTCAGTGCGGCGTCGAGGTGGGGGCCGCGGGTTCGGAGGAAGTCGAGCGCCTGGTCGGGATGGTGATCCGCACGGTGTGGTGGAGGGAAGACGAGGGGCGCGTCGAGCGGGTCGCGGTAGGGGGCGGCCAGGCGGGAGGCGGCCGTGGTCTCGGCGGTCAGCCAGTCGAGGGCCCTTCGGATCACGCTGGTGCGATCCTCGGTGTCGAGGGACGCGGCGTGGGCGCGGGCCCCGGATGAGACGAACTCCCATCGCCCGCTGTCCGTGACCGGCGCGAAGAGTAACTGTGCCTCGGCGAGGTCACTGAACGCGTCCGCGGTGGCCGCCGGGTCGAGCCCGGCGGCGGCACCGGCCATCGCGAGGTCGATGGTGAGGTCGGCGCTGGGCAGCAGGCCGACGATCCGGTAGAGGCGGGCCGCTTGGGGGGCGAGGGCGTTGTAGGTGGCGGTGAAGGCGGTAAACACGACGGTCTCCGTGTTGGTGCGGGGTGTGGGGAGGAGGGTGGCGCCGGCCAGGAGGAGGGCCTGCGGTATGCCCTGACAGGCTGCGGCGAGTTCGGCGATGCGAGGGCGCGGTAGGGAGCCGATGCTGAGGAGAAGCTCCCGGGAGGCGTCGGCGGGCAATGGGCCGAGCCGGTGGTGATGGACGCCGGTGGCGAGCAGTTCCGGCGGCGGCCACCGCGCGGTGACGAGTACAGGACCGGAGCCGGCCGGGATCAGCCGCTCGACCTGAGCAGCGGTAGCCGCGTCGTCCAGGAGGACGGAGGTGTGCTGCCCCGCGGTCAGCGTGCGGTACAGGTCGTGGGCCTCGTCCAGGTCAGCGGGCACGGTGGCCCCGAGGGCTCGGAGCCACCGGGCGATGACCGCGTCCGGCCGTGTCGGGCCGGACGCGCTCCTGCTGCCACCGAGGTCCGCGTACAGGTGCGGTCCGGGGGCATTGCGGCGATGGAGAAGGTCAACGGCCAGGGCGGTCTTGCCCATGCCTTCAGCCCCGGTGATGAGTACCGGCAGGGAGTCGTCGGCGGCGAGGAGCGCGCCAAGACGTGCACGCTCCTCGCCCCGCCCCACGAGCGGCCGTCGGCGAGGCAGCAGACGCGGCACCGGCCGGGGTGGCGGTGCGGACAGGGTGATTCCCCCGACGACCGTGCCCGCCTGCACGATGATCTGGGCGTGCGAATCGATGACCGCGTTGCTGATCAAGGGGGTGCATCCTCGGTGGGGTGACGGCAGGAGGAGCCGAACGGAGCAGGAACGGGAGCGCAGGGTCAGACCACAATCTGTGCGGCGTCCAGCAGAAAGGCCTCGCCCTCGGGAGCAACGTGTGGGCCGATCACGGCCCACACTCGCTTGCCAGTGCGGTGGATCTCGTAGCCGCTCGCCTCGGCGTACGCACCGATCAGCCGAAGGCCCCGCCCGGACTCGCCGTCGGCGCCGACCTCGCGCATCACCGGGGCGTCGGTGCTGCTGTCCATGACCGCAATGACAACGCGGCGGCCTTCCAGCCACAGGTCCACGTCGATCAGCCCCAGGCAAGGCCGGCCGTACCGGCCAGCATTGGTCACCAGTTCCGTGAGGACGAGGACCACGGCGAACAGCTGATCGTCGTCTGCGTCGACCCCCCACTCCTGGAGAACGTCAGCGACATCGGCACGGAGACGAGCGACGGCTGCGGGCGCCTGGCCGACCGCCCACGTGGCCTTCTGAACGCCGTACGGAGCTCGCGGGCAGGGCTGTGGCCCGAGGCCGCTGGTCACGGCAACCACCCCTTCTCGACGTGCGCGAGCTGGCCCGACGACATACGCGGAGCAGAGTGCGTCGGCACCGACCCGAACCTCGTACTCCTGCGCGCTTGCCCCGGGAACGGGAACTGGAGCCATCACGGCACCTCCGGGTGAAACGAACTAGGGCTATTCCGTCACCCGTTCGGGGAAGAGTGAGGCACGTCAGAGAGCCTCCGGATAGCCTCGACCGGGACGACTACGACGGTAGAAGCCCGAGACCAGAACCTGCAGTGACTGTCAGTACGAGTACGCCGGTGCGCACTCCCGAAGGTGGGGACTCCTGTGCGATCCAGACCACACCGAACCCTGACCAGCAGTCAGGGAGTGTCAATTCGTCCGCGCTCGGGCGTGGTCTCTGGGTATGTCCTCCGAGTAATACGAGAGCAGCATGGCCTCACCCAGGAGGGATTCGCGGAAAAGATCGGAGTCTCGGCCGACACGATCGCCGGCTGGGAGAGCGGTCGACGGCCGCTCACCGCCGTCCCATTCGGGCAGATGCTCGCGACCCGCCATCGGCTCATGCAATTAGGCACCACACCCGCGCTTCTGCATGCCTTTGAACACGCCCTCGAGGCTGACGTACTTCTCGCTAGTGTGCTTGAAGACGCCGTGTCGGAAACAGCAAGCCCGCTGGGGTCGATGGTGATGCAGCGTGACCTCATCGAGCTCTTGGCTTGGCCGCTCAGTGGCCTCGCCCCACGAGGTATTCGGAAGCTTCCGGCGCCTGCCCGAGCGCGGCGAGGTCCCGCACCGGCCGGACCCGATCTCTCCGCTTCTGAACGCGCCCGGTTCTTCGCTAACATGCGGCGCACCGCAGAGGAAGCTCGTGGGAGTGATCAGTTTCTGCTCCGCCGCCAGGCGCTCTACCTCGCAGGTCTCGACGACCAGGATGACACCAGTTCGTGGCTCGCCCATCAGCAGCGAACCCAAAGACCGACTGACTGGCTGAGCAACTGGCTCAACCTCCGCTCCGCTGCGATGGTCTCTGCCCGGCACGGCGATCAGGACCGTCTCACGTATTTCATTGACACTGCCCTGGCCGATGATGCTGGCGCAACCGCGAACCTCAACTACTGGGCATACTGGATCGGCGAGCTTCCGCTTGAGCTCTCCGACGATTTCATCCCGGACTCGACACCAGCACACTGGTCCGGACACAAGCTGCTCACACACTTGACCGAAGGTCTGAACACCGATCATGGGTACCTTGATCTGAACATCCACACGGTGTGGTCCCTGCTCAAGGTGCGACCGAACCTACTGCGCTTGGGAGTAGCGACAACTGCCCTACGCGAAAGGCTCGCCATGATGTTGGATAGCCCTGAGGTCTCGGCGCGCGGGCGGCGTGAGCTCGAGAGCATTCGTTACGCGATTCGCCTCGCTGAGGTGTGAGAGGAGTCCGAGGGTGTCCGATGACCTGTCCTCGGTGGCTCGGTTCCTGTTCGAAGCCGGGACGCTCAAGCACACCAAGCGCACGGGCTGGTGGATGGCCGGAGTCCGCGATCCCGAGTCGGTCGCCGAGCACTCCTGGCGGACCTCGCTCCTCGCCTCGATCATCGCCAGGCTCGAAGGCGCCGACCCCGCGCGGGCGGCGTTCCTCGCCACCTGGCACGACGTCGCGGAGACCCGCACCGGCGACGTCAACTACCTCGGGAAGAAGTACGCGGCCAGCGCCGACCCGCAGACCGTCACCACCGACCAGGTGGCCGGAATGCCGGAGATCCTGGCATCCACCGCTCGGGACCTCATCGCCGAATACGAAGGCCAGGAGTCCCCCGAAGCCATCTGCGCCCGCGACGCCGACAAGTTGGAGTGCCTGCTCCAAGGCGTCGAGTACGTGGCCCAGGGCTACACGAACGCCCAGCGCTGGATCGACAACAGCCGCGGGCGGTTGACCACGAAGACCGCCAACGACCTCGCCGACGCCGTCCTGGCGACCGACTCCCTCGACTGGCTCCGCCACGCCCTCGGGGAGAAGCCCGGCTGAAGCAGCCTGTCCGACGGCGTCGAACGTCGAGCGTGGCACCATGAGTGACCAACACGTCGTGGTTCCGGAGCCATTGATGCCCAGGCGGGCCAGGTCAGGAGGCTGGAAGTGCAGGAGCTCGGTTCCGCGGTGGTCCTCATCACCGGGGTCATGGCCTCCGGGAAGTCCACCGTCGCGCAACTGCTCGCCGAGCGGCTCCCGCGCTCCGTGCACCTGCGGGGCGACGGTTTCCGGCGCATGATCGTGTCCGGCCGCGAGGAGTTCACGCCGCAGCCGTCCGCCGAGGCGACGGCACAGTTGCGGCTCCGGTACCAGGCGTCCGCAGCGGTGGCGGATCTCTACGCCGAGGCCGGCTGGACCGTCGTCGTCCAGGACGTCGTGCTGGGCGAGCACCTCGACGCCTACCTCGACGCGGTGACGACCGAGCCGCTCTACCTGGTCGTCCTCGCCCCGACGCCGGACGAGATCGCGAAACGGGAGGCCGGCCGCCGCAAACACGGCTACGGAGGCCCCTGGGCGGTCGAGACCCTCGACGAGGCCCTGCGCCACGACACCCCGCGCCGAGGACTCTGGCTGGACACCTCGCATCAGACGCCCGACCAGACCGTGGACCGGATCCTCGCCGGCCTCACCACAGCCCGCGTCACCGGCCGCGTGCGTTCACGAGCGGATCACTGAGAAGACCTCGCCGAAGACGTTCGACAGACCGGGAGGAGCACCACGATGGCCCCGGCCCTCACCATCAACCACTTCACCGCCGACCACCTGCCCGCCGTCGAGCACCGGCTGATCGACGTCTCCGCGCAGGAGCCCGCCGCTGACCCGTTCTTCTCCGTCGAGCGGTTCACCGAGCGCCTGCGGGCGCACGCCCGCGGCCCGCGCCGGGGCTGCGCGTTCGGAGAAGTCGACGGCCTTGCGGTCGAGTACGCCTACGGCTTCGCCCGCACGGTGGCCTACCGATGGAAGGGGCTGGTCACCCCGGCGCCGGCCGCCTGCCGTTGGAAACCGACACCCGCACCTTCGCCCTGTGCGAGGTTATGGTCCGCGAGCGATGGCGGGGAACCGGCATCGCTCGCACCATCCACGAGGAGCTCCTCCCCCACCGCACCGAGGACCGCTCGCACCTCCTCGTCGAGGAGATCAGGTGACCCCCGATCTGACGAGCGGTGGGCCGGCGCCGCTTCACTCCGTCTCCGTCGCGGGGGTCGTGGTCCGCGAGGACGGCCGGGTGCTGGTGATCCGGCGGACGGACAACGGAGCGTGGGAGCCTCCGGGTGGGGTGCTGGAGCCAGCGGAGGCCATCGAGGACGGGGTGCGGCGGGAGATCTTCGAGGAGACCGGGATCGAGGTCGGCCTGGAGCGGCTGACCGGTGTCTACACGAACACGAGCCGTGGCGTCGTCGCCCTGGTCTTCCGCTGCCGCCCGGAAGGCGGCAGCGTGCGACTCTCGGATGAGTCAACCGCCGTCGACTGGCTCACTCCAGCGGAAGCCGCCGATCGTCTAACCGAGGTGTACGCCGTCCGCGTCCTGGACGCTCTGCGGGGTGGCGCGGCACCAGCCGTGCGGACGACCAACGGCCGCCACCTCAGCGGGTGACGTGTCCGCGGTCATCACCGCACCTTCCGACACACACCCGGGCATACTGGTGGCCCGATCCGCAGGGGCCGACAGTGCTACCACCAAAGGGAGTTCAGGCTTGGCCGAGCACCGCGAGCCGTTCCTCTACGTCGTCGTCTGCGCCTCCGGCGTCGCCGACGGGGTCGGCGAACTGATCACCGCCGCTCACGCCGAAGGCTGGCAGGCCGGGGTGATCGCCACCCCCAACGCGCTCCCATTCCTCGACCAGGAAGCCCTCGAAGCGCAGACCGGCCACCCGATCCGCTCCGCCTGGCGCACACCCGGCAGCCCCCGCCCGCTGCCGCCGGCCGACGCCATCGTCTCCGCCACCTTCAACACGATCAACAAATGGGCCCAGGGCAACGCCGACACCCTCGCCCTCGGCATCCTCTGCGAGGCCTACGGACTCGGAATCCCCATAGCCGCCCAGCCCTACGTCAACTCCGCCCTCGCCGCCCACCCCGCCTACGGCGAAAGCCTGGCCCGCCTCCGCTCCATGAACGTCCTCATCAGCGACCACCCACCCAACCCACCCAAATCCGGCGGCGCACGCGACCAGTACGACTGGACCCACGTCCTCGACCTCCTCCGACCCGTGAAGCTTGCGAGTCAGCACCAGCGTGGTCAGTGATCCACCCGCGTCGACAGCCCGGCTGCATGAGAGCTGGGGACTACCACTGGAGCGTATGGGGGTCCACGCGGATGCCCACGCCACCGAGCTGACCGAGGACGACGCGGTGGGACGGCTGCTCACCGAAGGGAAGTCCGTTGCCTGCACAGCACGACATCGAATCCGAGCGTGAACTCTGGGACACGTACGCGGCTGGTATCAAGGACGACGTGTTCGATACCGGACCGGTCTTCCGCTGGACCCAGTACGCCGATCACGGGCCCGGTCCGGAGGTGCTCGGGGCGCCGGGCAGTGCTCTGGAGATCGGGTGCGGCACCGGCCGTGCGTTGGCCGCGCTGGCCGGGCAGGGGGTGGAGGTCACCGGGGTGGATCTCTCGCCCGTGATGGCCAAGAGGGTGGCTGAACGCTGGGGGCCGTCCGGCGTCCGGGTCCACTGTGCCGAGGTCCTCGACTACCTGGGCGGCACCGACGAGACGTGGGACGCGGTCTACTCGGTGTTCGGAGCGGTCTGGTTCACGGATCCGTTGAAGCTGCTCCCCCTCATCGCGTCCCGCCTGAACCCCGGCGGTGTCCTGGCCTTCTCGCAGCCTCCTGCCATCCCCGGCGCCTACGGCCCGCAGGGCATGTACAAGGGTGGCTTCGCCGGGAGGGCGCTGTACACGTACCGCTACTCCTACACGCCCCGCAGGTGGGTCGGCCTGCTCCAGCGGAGCGGGTTCGAGTCGGTGCAGGCCGCGGTCCTCGACGCCCCGACCGAAGGGCACATCGGCACCCTGATCGTCACGGGCAGGACAGCGGGGGCCTGACAGGCACCCCCGAGAAGGCCGGTGTGGTGGTCGTGACCGGCCACCACGACCACCACACCGCATCCGCTTCCCGCCGCCCCCTCGGGGCCGGCGGGGAGCCGGCTCGGAGATCAGCGCGGCGGCGATGAGCCGGCCCAGTCGTGCGGCGAGTCCGTCCGGACTGTGGTGCTGGAGGTAGAGCGTGGTGAAGACCGGGCCGGTCACCAGGGCGTCGCGGTGCCGCGGTCCGTCGGCTGGGGCCTCGCCGTGTGGTGCCTGACGGGGTCGGTGATCCTGCAGCCCACGCCGCTTCTGCTCGGCCCGGTCCCCGCGCTGCTGCTGATCCGCTCGGCCCGGAGCACTGCCGGCTGAGCACCGGGACACCGATCGGACCCGGCTCCGACCCCGTTCCCGCCCCGCCCCGCCCCGCCGGTCGACGGGCGGGTGTGCGATACGGCACAGCCGTATGCCGAACGGCACATGCGGGCCGGAGAGCGGGCGCAATTCCCTGCCGATCGGCACATGATTCACCGGTCCGCCAGGGACGAGACTCTAGGCATCCGCTCCGCAGCACTGACAAATCATCGACAACACAAGGGAGTTCCCCATGCTCAAGATCGCCACGGGCGCTTCGGTCGTCGTCGCCCTCCTGGCCGCAACGGCCGCCGCCGGGCCCGCCCCCACAACCCCGCCGGCATCCGCGGACAAGCAGCCGGCGAAGACCGCGAGTGTTCACGGATCAGCAGGCATCTTCTACATCGAGTCGCCCGACCACGACATCCGCTTCACCGTCCACGCCGAACAGAAGCCGTTCACCCGGCCGTTGCCCCCCAACGCCCCCCGCGGGCTGTCCACGGACGCCTGGGGCACCCTGGAGTTCTCCCACACTTCTCCCGACGGAACCACGGGATGGGCGCGCGCCGAGGTGGACTGCCTGGTCACCAGTGGCAGGACGGCGACACTGACCGCCGTCGTGACGAAGTCGAACGTGGAGGAGATCGGCACCCGGCTCGGCGTCAGCGTCCAGCAGGGCGAGAAGGGCGAGCCGGACCGCCTGGGCTTCTCCTGGGGCGTGGTGAACGTCGACCCCCAGAACGTCGACCAGAACGGGGAACTCGTGATGCCGCGGACCGGAACCTGCATGGCCCCGGCGCCGTTCACGACCGTGATCAAGGGTGGCTTCAAGGTGGTCCACGCCGACATCAGGAAGACCCCTGCCTAACCCGAAGGAGCGGCCCGCTGTGGGCGATCGACGGGGCGGAGTGCTCCCCGCGTGACTCGAAAGCCCCCGACAGCCACACAACCGGACACCGAAGTGCCCCCGCCCCGCGCCTCGGGGCAGGGGCATCCCGGCCGCCAACTCTCCTTCAAGGGAGTCCTGTTGCCCGCACAGCACGGCGCTGCGGGGTGTCGCTGATCGCCGCAGGTCAAGCCGTGGGCCCGAAGAGTTCGGCGCGGGCCGGCCGGGCCGTCCGCGAGGGAAGGGGGTCGCGCAGCCCGGCCACGTAGCGGCGGTACGCCCTGGCCTCGGCCGAGGTGCCCTCGACAGCGGTGAGGCGGTCGGGGAACATCACGGTTCCCGCGTGCAGTTGGGTGTTCCTCCCGAACCGGTTGCCGTGCAGGCGGCCGGTCACCAGTCGGCCGCGGGTCCGGGGAAGCAGCCGGGACCGGCCGGCCACCACGGGGCCGCGGTTGACCTGGAACCAGACCTCGCGCCGGCTGCGGAACAGTACGACGCTCTCGCGGAGGTCACGCGCGTCGGTGTACACGTCGAAGTCCCAGTCGCCCGGAGCTTCCTTCGAGGCGTGGTGCCCGCGGAGGTGGTGTACGAACCGGGGCAGGCCGATGGGGGCGCCGAAGGGGATCACCGCGTCGGCGCAGGGCTCTCCGGCGATGAAGTCCCGCAACGGTGCCTCCTGCCGTCCTCACACCTGGGGCGGTGTCCGGGCCTCCTGGCGCTGTCGCCGGCGGTAGTTGCGCATGGACACCTGGGAGCCGCAGCCGGGACTGCAGTACAGCCCTCCCCCGTTGCGGGTGCGGTCGAAGAAGCCGAAATGGCACGGGGGGTTCCGGCACGCCTTGATCCGCCCCCAGTCGCCGCTCCGGGCGAAGGTCGTCACCGCGGCCAGCACGGTTCCGAACACCCGCTCCACCCCCGCCTGCGGCGAGGCCAGTTCGACACCACCGGCCGTGACCACCGTCGCCAGCGGGTAGAGCGAACCCGCGCGCCGCAGGTGCCGCTCGGCGCGCTGCAGCGGCTCACCCAGGGCCTCCTCGTCGCCCGCGTGCGCGAGCAGCACGGTCACCAGGGCGTCGCGCAACTCGCGCGCGGCCGCGGCATCGGCGTCGGTCGCCAGGGCCTCGCCGCCGGACTCGCCGGACTCGCCGGATTCACCGGGCCTGCCGAACTCGTCGCGCTCCGCCAGCCAGGCCGCGAACGAGTCGCCGTCCCCGAACAGCTCCCGCCGACCGGCCCCGTCCTCGCGCGTGTTCACGAACGCGAGCACGGTCTCCACCGCCGGCGTCACGGTGCGCGGGCTGAGTCTGGGGGATCCGGCTGCCGCACTGCTCATGCCCTCACCCTACAGCAGTGGGACGAGGCACTAATCCGCCTAACAGGCAACCAGAAGCACTGCCAGCCTTGACCCGTTGCGCTCTAACTCACTACGGTCGCAACATGAACGGAACATCCAACCAGCAGACCCACCCCCGTACCTGGCTGATCACCGGCGCGACGTCCGGCATCGGCCGCGAACTGACGCTCCAGGCGCTCCGGAGCGGCGAGGCCGTCGCAGCGCTCGCCCGCGACACCGCCCCCCTGCACGATCTGGCCGAAGAACACGGCGAGCGCCTGCTGACCGTCCGGGCGGACGTCCGCGACGAGCAGGCCGTCCGGGAGGCGGTCGAGCGCTCGCTCGCACGGTTCGGCCGCATCGACGTGGTGGCCAACAACGCCGGCTACGGACTGTTCGGAGCCGTCGAGGAGGCCTCCGACGCGCAGGTCCGCGCCGTGTTCGACACCAACGTCTTCGGAGTCCTCAACGTGCTCCGCGCGACGTTGCCGGTGCTCCGCGCCCAGCGATCCGGGCACGTCCTCCAGGGCTCGTCCGTCTACGGGCAGTCCGCCCATCCCGGCGTGGGGCTGCTGGCCGCGACCAAGCACGCGGTCGAGGGCCTGTCGGACGCGCTGGTGGCCGAGGTCGCGCCGCTCGGCATCAAGGTCACGATCATCCAGCCCGGGATGACGGCGACCCCCTTCCTGGCCAACCTCGAAGTCGCGGACGGCCTGGCCGACTATGACCGGACCGTCCGCGAGGTCCAGAAGGGCATCGGAGCGCTGCCGGCATCCGCGTTCTCCTCCGCGGCGCGGATCGCCGAAGGCATCCGGACCGCCGTCGACAGCCCGAACCCTCCGCTGCGCCTGGCCCTCGGCACCGCCGGCGCCACGGGCATGCGCACCGCGCTGGAGGCACGCACCGCGGACCTGGACGGCTGGAAGCGGGTGACCGACGCCGTCGACAGGTAGCCGCGACTCCCGCCGGGGGCACGAGCGCTGGCGGGCACGGCCGGGTCAGCCCCAGGTGAGCGGGTCCAGACGGAGGTAGAAGCTCAGGCGGTCGTGGTCCAGGGCGATGCCGTACCTGTCGGCGAACGCCGCGTCCGCCGCCCGTGCTTGAACCTCGTCCGCCCAGGTCTCCCGGGCGTTGGCCAGGAGCAGCGCCAGGTCGGCGTAGCGGTCGGCCTGCCCGAGGCGGCCCAGGTCGACGAAGCCGGACACGTCCAGGGTCCGTGGATCGAGCACGATGTTGGGCAGGCAGAGGTCCCCGTGGCAGACGACCGTGTCGGCGGCCTCCTGGTGCAGCCGTCGGGGGACCTCCCGGGTGACGTCGGCCAGCAGTTGCGTGGGCGGCGTGTGCTGCTGCTCGTCGGGGAGGAACTCCGGGTTCACCGCGTCACGGGCCACCACGTCCCGCGCCCGGGCCACCATGGCGTCCAGGTTCCGGCGGAACGGGCATGTCCGAACGGGGACTTCGTGCAGTCGGAGGACCGCGTCCGCGATGCGGTTCCAGGCGCCGCGCAGGTCCTCGGGCGACACCTGATCGGCGGGTGTGCCACGGACGGCACTGGTGACCAGGCAGGCGCCCGCCTCGCCGTCGGACCAGTCGAGCACGCGCGGACCGGGTACGCCCTGGCCGTCCAGCCAGACGATCCGATCTCGCTCGGCCGTCAGGTCGGCCGCGCCGTCGGCGGGTACGCACTTGGCGAACCTGCCGGCGTCGGCACTGCGGTAGACGAAGGCGCCCGACTCGCCGGTGGTGACAGGCCGCCACGCGCCGCCGATGCCGAACAGCGCCGGCGAAACGGACCCGGATCCGCATTCGGAGCGATCGTCCATGGCGACAACTCTAGCCAGGTCGATGTCCCGGCCCGGCACCGGTCTTCTCGTCGGACGCCGGTGGGGCGGTCGCGGCGGGATGCCGCGACCACCCCACCGGTCACGTTGGTGTCGTCAGCCGTGGTGGCGACGGCGGCGGGTGAGGGCGACGGTGGCGCCGCCGAGGATCAGCAGGGTGCCGCTGATCGCCGCCGTGGTGAGCACGGTGGTACCGGTGTCGGCGAGGATGCCCGAGGGCTGCCGGGGCGTCGAGGCCGCCGCCCCGCGCGCCGGGCTCGCCGTCGCCGTCCGGCCCGGCTGCCCCCGCCGCCCCGCCCGGCCCCGCCGTCCCGGCGGCGCGGCGGGCCTCGGCGCCGGAGCGGATCGGCCCGTCGTCGCCGAACTCGCTGGCCAGCCGGACGAAGGAGGCGGAGTCGCCCTCCTGCTCGGGCAGCAGCCGGATCCGGCCGAGGTCCTGGCGGTCGATCCGGTCGGCGACGACGCACAGCCGGTCGGACTGGATGTCGTCGTCGTAGGCGATGTGCAGGAAGCGGTCGCCGACCTGGACGGAGTTGGGGCGCGACAGCGCGGCGTCCGCGAAGGCGGGCGCGGCGGTGGCGGAGCCGGACAGCGCGGTGCCGTTCCTGAGCAGGCGTTCGATGTTGGCGCCGAGCCGCTGGTTGAACATCCGCAGGACGATGCGGATGCCGGGGTTGTGGCCCTGGGCGAAGAGCGCGGCGTGGATGTTCTCCTGGTCGTTGCCGTCGACGAAGGCGATCCCGCGGTCGGTCTCCACCCGGGCGGCGCGCAGGGCCTCCACGGTGACGCTGCCGTACTCGACGACGGCGGCGACGCCCGCCAGTTGTTCGATCCGGGGCGCGTGGTCGCGGAGGCGGTCCGGGACGAGGACGACGACCGGGACGTCGTAGTGCTCGACGAGTTCGTGGGCCAGGCGGTGGGCGAGCGCGTTGCCGCCGCAGACGATGTAGTGCTGGCTGATCGGCTCGACCGGAGGGGTCCCCCACCCTTCAGAAGTCATATCGGTGGATCCTATGGGCGCCGGGTGATCCGTACATGACGTGCAGGCGTCCTGCGGGGAAACCGTCCCGGGGGAAACCCGGGGGCGGGATGCCCGGGAAACCCGGGGAACCCGGGTGGTCGCCCGAACGGGTGTATCCGGCGGGCGGCCCGGGGCGGGCGCGTCCATCGTGAGGAACGCCCGCCGCCCCGACTCCCTGGAGGACGCCACCGTGGTCTCCCCGATCATCACCCCCGACGGCACCCCGGTCCGGGGCCCGCTCGGGCTGCTCGCCAAGGCCGCCTGGCAGGTCCTGCTGGTCGCCGGACTCGTCTCGCTCGGCCTCGGGATCGTCGTGTTCGCCTGGCCGGAGGAGACGCTGCTGGTGGTCGGCGTGCTGTTCGGCGTCTACCTGCTGGTCATCGGCGTCGTGCAGCTGGTCGCCGCGTTCGGCACGCACGCCACCACCGCGATGCGGGTGCTGGCGTTCGTCAGCGGCGCGATCTGCGTGCTGCTCGGCCTGCTGTGCTTCCGCAGCGCGGCGCAGTCGGTGCTCCTGCTGGCGATCTGGATCGGCATCGGCTGGCTGTTCCGGGGCATCACGCAGCTCGCCGCCGCCATCTCCGACGAGACCATGCCGGCCCGCGGCTGGCAGGCGTTCGCCGGTGTGGCGAACACGCTGGCCGGTGTGCTGCTGATGGTCTGGCCGGCCGGTTCGATCACCGCGCTGACCGTGCTGGCCGGCTGCTGGCTGGTGATCCTGGGGCTGATCGAGATCGTCACGGCCTTCCAGGTGCGCAGCACGGCGAAGCGGATCCCCTCGGGAGTCTGAGGCCCCGAGGGGATCGGGGGCGCTCAGCGCCAGAGCGGCTCGTCCGTGCCCCAGCGCCCCGGCGGCCGCGCCCAGTCGGCCGGGGCGCCCGCGTACCCGACGGGCGGCAGCGCGTGCCGCAGCCGCCCGTAGGGCGTGTCGGTCTCGGTGAGCCACCGGGCGGGGTCGTAGGGCTCGTCGCTGGGCAGGACGTGCGGGTCGGCGGTGGGGGCGATGCCGTGCAGCAGCCAGGAGGCGGTGCCGGCCAGGGAGTAGCGCAGGTGGCGCCCGCCGGGGCGGCCGGTGCGCTGCTCGGTGAGGGCGCGCAGCACGCCGGCCGCGATCAGGTAGCCGGTGCCGTGGTCGAGGGCCTGGGCGGGCAGGGCGCCGGGGCGGCCGTCGCCGCCGGCCTCGGTGGCGGCGATGCCGACGCCCGCCTGGACCAGGCTGTCGAAGCCGCGCCGGTCGGCCCAGGGGCCGGTCCAGCCCCAGGCGTTCAGCTGGACGGCGATCAGGCCCGGCCGGCGGGCGAGCAGGGCCTCGGGGGCCAGGCCGTACGCGTCCAGCGCGCCGGGGCGGTAGGCGGTGACGACGGCGTCGGCGGTGGCGAGCAGGTCCTCGAAGGCGGCCCGGTCGGTGCTCCGGGCGAGGTCGAGGCGCGCGGAGCGCTTGCCGAAGCCGGTGTCGGCGTGGGCGTCGTCGGCCTCGGGCAGGCGCGGCGAGTCGACGCGCAGCACGTCGGCGCCGAGCAGGGCGAGGGTGCGGGTGGCGACGGGGCCGGCGATCACCCGGGTGAGGTCGAGCACGCGGATCCCGGCGGCGGGCAGGTCGGCGGGGGCGAGCGGCCGGGGCGCGGCCTCGTCGAGGACGCGGGCCTCGACCAGCGGCAGCCGGGTGTCCCGGACGGGCGCGACCGCGACGGCGAGCGCCCCCGCCGCGTACGCGCGCTCCTGGACGGCGGCGGCCGGCCGTTCGCGCAGGACGGCGGCGAGCCGCTCGGGCCCGGAGTCGTCGGGCAGGCCGAGGGCGGTGAGCAGCCGGTCGCGGTGGTGGGGGTAGTTGGCGTGGGTGCGCAGCCAGCCGTCGGCGGTCGGCCAGAAGCCGGAGAGCGGGGCGAAGGAGACCGGGGCGCGGCCGTCGATCCGCAGGTGGCGTTCGCTGACGAAGGCCGTGGCGACGGCGCCCTGGTCGATCCGCACCCGCGGGACGGGGCCGGCGCAGCGCAGCGCGGCGAGTTCGGCGGCGGCCAGGGAGCAGGCGGCGACGGTGGCCCGGGCCAGCCGCCGCACCGGCAGCCGGGAGGGCAGCACCGCGTCGGGGCCGTGGAAGGAGACCCGCTCCAGCAGGGCGGAGGGCCCGCCGAGGGCGTGCCAGGCGTCGGCGGTGGGGCCGTCGGCGGTGGGCGGCGGGGTGCCGGGGCCGGGCGGTGCGGGGAGCGAACGGTCGGTCATGTCGGCATTGTGCTCCGCGTGGTGGGTAGGCGCAGTGACGTCCACCACCGCGACCCTCAGGAGGACCGGCATGGCCCCGCCCCGTCCCGTCCCGGCGCCCGGGATCCGGCGCCTCGACCTCGGCTACTTCGTCCGCCCCGCCGAGGAGGCGGGCACTCCGGAGCCCCGGGTGGAGGCGGTGCTGGCGTACCTGGTGCGCCGGCCGGAGGGGCTGCTGCTGTTCGACACCGGCCTCGGCGAGGGCGATCCGGAGGCGGACGCGCACTACCGCCCGGTGCGGCGTCCGCTGACGGCGGCGCTGGCGGCGGCGGGGGTGGCACCGGGCGACGTCGACGTGGTCGTCAACTGCCATCTGCACTTCGACCACTGCGGCGGCAATCCGCTGCTGGCCGGGGTGCCGGTGTGGACGCAGGCGGCGGAGCGGGCGGCGGCCGCGGCGGGCGGGTACACGATCGACGCGCTGGTGGACTTCGCGGGCGTCCGCTACCGGGAGCTGGACGGGGAGGCGGAGGTGTGGCCGGGTGTGCGGGTGGTGCCGACGCCCGGGCACACCGCCGGGCACCAGTCGCTGGTGGTGGCCGGTCCTGACGGCTGCACGGTGCTGGCGGGGCAGGCGTTCGACACCGCGTCCGGGTACGGCGCGGCGGTGCTGGCGCGGCGGGCGGCCCGGGAGGGCGCGGTCGGCGCGCCGCTGCCCGGGTACCCGGCCTGGCTGGACCGGTTGACGGCGTTCGGCCCGCGCCGGGTGCTGTTCGCGCACGACCACGCGGTCTGGGAGCCGGCCGGGCCGGTGTGAGGCCCGCAGGGCGCTCGGGAGAGGCGTTCGGGAGAGGCGTTCGGAGGGGGCGCTCGGGAGAGGCGTTCAGAACGTGTGTTCAGAAGGTGAAGCGGAGCGAGCGGATCCGGTGGTCGAAGCTGGACGGGACGAACTCCGGCTCGCCGACCGAGCGGGTCTCGGGGAGCCGGGTGAACAGCTCGCGGTAGAGCACCTTCATCTCCTGGCGGGCGAGGTGCGCGCCGAGGCAGTAGTGCGGCCCGCCGCCGCCGAAGCCGAGGTGGGGGTTGGGGCTGCGGGTGATGTCGAAGGCCTCGGGGTCGGGGAAGACCGTCTCGTCGCGGTTGGCGGAGCCGTAGTAGAGCACCGCCTTCTCGCCCGCCCGCAGCAGCGGGCCGTCGGGGCCGCCGAGCCGGTGGTCGACGGCCAGGGTGCGGCGGAACTGGATGATCGGCGTGGAGTGCCGGACGATCTCGTCGACCGCGCCGCCGAGGTTCCCGTCGAGGTCGCCGAGGAGCAGCGCGCGCTGCTCGGGGTGCGCGGTGAGCAGGTGGAGGCCGTGCGCGAGGGCGTTGCGGGTGGTCTCGACGCCGGCGACGAGCAGCAGGGAGAAGAAGGCGCCGAGTTCGCGGCCGGTGAGGCGGCGGCCGTCGACGTCGGCGGTGACCAGCGCGGAGATCAGGTCGTCGGTGGGCCGGCGGCGGCGTTCGCGTCCGAGGTCGGCCACCATGCCCTGCATCCGGGCCAGGGCGCGCAGGCCGCGGCCGGGCATCCGCAGCCGCTGGCGCAGCGGGCGCTGGACGCCGGTGTGCTCGGAGGCGTGGTCGACCTGGTGGAGGATGGCGCGCCGGGGCTCCTCCGGGATGCCCATCATGTTGCAGATCACCCGGAAGGGGAGCTCGGCGGCCACCGCGTTGACGAAGTCGGCGGGTCGCTCGCGTTCCACCCGGTCGACCAGGTCGGCGGCGACCAGGCGGATGTCGTCCTCGACCCGGGAGACGAGGCGCGGGGTGAAGGCGCGGGAGACGATGCGGCGCAGCTGGGCGTGCCGGGGGTCGTCCAGGTTCACCATCGAGTCGCCGAACAGCAGGCGGACCCAGCGGGCGGGTTCGGGGGTGGTGACGCCGGGTCCGCTGAGGAAGACGGCGGGGTTGCGGCTGGCCTCGACGACGTCGGCGTGCCGGACGAGGGCGTGGAAGCCCGGGGCCTCACCGAAGCGGGCCGGGGCGGGCAGGCGGCGCAGTTCGGCGAAGGCGGCGGCGCGGGCCCGGTCGGGCAGCCGCCAGAACGCCGGATCGGCGAGGTCGGCGGCGGGCGCCGGGGTGGTGGGCCCTGGGGCGGCGGGCGCCGGGGTGGCGGGCGCCGGGGTGGCGGGGGCCTCGCCGGGGGCGGCCTCGGGTGCGGTGGTGTCCATGCCGGGTCTCCTGTCGTCTGTCGCCGTCGGTGCCCGTGTGCGCGACGTCACATCCAGGGGCGTCACATTCAGTACGCATCAGTACGGAGGTGTCAAACCGATATGACGGTATGAAGAGCGCATCTTCCGGGACCGATCCGGCACGCTCCGCCCAGGCGGCCTCACTCACCGTCGGGATCCGGCCACCCCACCGTCACCTCTCTCATCACCGCCCCCACCCGTCCCGGGCGGCGGGGGCGCCCGAACGGCTTGCCCGGACGGGCCGCCCCGGAGGCGACCGACATGCGCGGACGGGGGCGGAACCGGCCAATACCGGAGGGTGCGGTACAGGTCTTCGGGGGCGGGTGCGACGATGAGTGTCATCGTGATGACCGACCGGATCCGCTCGCTGCGCGCCGTGGTCTTCGCCGCGCTCTGCGTGGCGCTGGCCGCCACGGCGCACGTCGCCATGGCCGGTTCCGGGGTCTCGGCCCCGGTCCTGGCGGGCGCGTTCGGTCTCACCCTCGGCGTCACCTGGCTGCTGGCCGGCCAGCGGCGGGGGCTCACGGTGATCAGCTGCTGGATGGTGGCCGCGCAGACGGCGCTGCACCTGACCTTCGAACAGGCGGGCTCGCTGTTCGGCGGCGGCCTCACCAGCACGCCGCGGACGGACTGGGCCTCGCTGCTGCTGTGCAACCCGGAGGCGACGCCGCCCGGGCTGTCCTCGGACGACCTGGCGCTGATGGCCGGTCTGGACCCGGACGTCCCGCCGTCCGGCATGGCGGCCACCCTCCCCGTGCACGCCCACGCGCACGGCGCGGCGGCGGCCACCCCGGATCTCTCCTCCGCCGCGGGCGCGCCGGTGCCGGGCTCGGGCTCGACGGCCGCCTCCGCGTCCGGGATGGCCGGGCACGGGATGAACGGCATGAGCGGTACGGGCGGCATGGGCGGCCACGACATGGCCGCGCACGGCATGTCGACCGGCATGATCGCCGCCCATGTGCTCGCCGCGCTGGCCTGCGCGCTGCTGCTCTGGCGCGGCGAGACGGCGCTGGTGCGGCTGTTCGAACTGCTCGGCGCGCTGGGCGCGGTGCTGGCGGGCGCGCTGCTGACGCCGCTGCTCGTGCTGTTCGGCCGCCCGGCCGGCTACCGGCCGCCGGACGGCCCCAGACCCGTCGGCCACCGGGCCCGGCTGCCGCGGTCGGTACTGCTCTCGCACGCCCTGGCCCGCCGCGGGCCTCCCCCGGCCGCGTTCGCCCACTGACGCGCCCGCCGCCGTTCCCGGACACCACCGGTGTCCGCCGCGCGGTGGGCAGGTCGCCCCGCGCCGCAGCCGCGCCGCCGGGTACCGCCGCCCGTCCCCCCGGTGTCCGCCGACCGACCGTGCTCCACCGCCGCCTCGCGCCTGCCGCCGGGTCGGCCGTGGGACGCCACGGCCGGCCGGTGCGCCGGGGCCGGGGTGCCGGGTACCGGCGGAGTCCGCTGCCGTCGCCGGGGTCCGGGCCCGCGCGCGCCGACCCGTACCCGCCGCTCCGCCGGCCGGGGCCGAGCCGGGGTCGCGCGACCGCCCACCGACGCCGGCGGTGCCGCCCGCAGCGGCACCGCACCCCGTCTTCCTCTCAGGACCTCTTCATGCCTGACTTCGACGGCGCACCGGCCACGCCCGGCGCCACCGTCCTACCGCGTCCGCCCGTCGTCCCCCTGCCCGGGACGGCCTCCTCCGGCTCCACCCTCACCGACCGCGCCGCGTCCCTCCGCGCCGGCCTGACCCGCGCCACGCTCTTCCGTGTCACGCTCTTCCGCGCCGAGGCGCGCGAGGAGCCTGGCGGTCCAGTCCGCCGACGGCTCCTCGGCTCCCTCCGCGAGCAGCGGGCCGCGCAGCCGCTCCGCCCGCTCCAGCCACTCCCGGCAGGCCGCGCACCGCGCGACATGACCGTCCAGCCGGTGGCCCGGCACACCGGCCGGTTCGCCGTCGAGGCGGGCGGACAGAGCGGTACGGAGTTGCGCGCATCTCATATGACCATCGTCCCGTACCACCTCCGAGGTGGTAGCGAGCGGGTGGGGGGCCGTCGTGGATGACGAGCAGCTGACCGCGCTCGCCCTGGCCGCCCGCGAGGGCCGGCCCGCCGACGTCGAGGCCTTCGTCCGGGCCACCCAGCGGGACGTGTGGCGGTTCGTCGCCCACCTCACCGATGTGCAGTCCGCCGACGACCTCGCCCAGGAGACCTTCCTGCGGGCCCTGCGCAGCCTTCCCGGGTTCGCCGGGCGGTCCTCCGCCCGCACCTGGCTGCTGTCCATCGCCCGGCGGACCGTCATCGACCGCTACCGCACCGCCGCCGCCCGGCCGCGCTGCGCCGCTCTGCCGGACTGGCAGGAGGCCGCCGAGCGGCAGGGCACCGTGCCCACCGCGGGCTTCGAGGACGGCGTGGCGCTCGGCGACCTGCTGGACCGGGTGCCCGCCCAGCGGCGCGAGGCCTTCGTGCTCACCCAGGTCGTCGGACTGAGTTACGCCGAGGCCGCCGAGGTGGCCGGCTGCCCGGTCGGCACCGTCCGCTCCCGGGTGGCCCGGGCGCGCGAGGAACTGATAGCCCGGCTGCGGGCGGCCGAGGCCGGCGACCCGGTCCCGGTCCCGCCCGCCGAACTGGCGGCCGTCGGCTGACCCGGCGGCGGGCCGACGGACCGGCGGCCCGCGACAGCACCCCAGGACACCGGCCGACTGACAGCTGACGGATGACAGATTTCAGAATCTGTCATCTGTCAGCTGTTATCCGTCAGCTGTCAGTCGAGAGGGAGTTCCGTGCGGGTCGCCCACCGCGCGGCAGGTCCGTCGCCGCCGGCCGACACAGGGGCGCCGAAAACCGCAGGAAGATCCCCGAGACCGTCGGCTGCCTCAGGAACAAGAACGGCCGCCCGGGCCGCGACACCGCCGTGGCCGCAGGACGGCCGATCGCCACGGGCCTCGTGCGCGGGCGCCTGCCGCCACCCGATCGGCGACCCCCTGGACATCACCGGAGCCCGATGGTCACCGGCCGGCGCCGAAGCCGACCCAAGACTCCGCGACCCGCTCGCCAACGGCGACTTCGACCGCCACCGACTCGCCGCTTGATCCACGAGGCCGCTCCCAGCCATCCGCACCCGCCGCGCGACGTCCGCAACCCCGGCCCCAGTGACGCCCGCGGGAGCGCGCGCACCACCGACGGATGCGTCACACGTGCGCGTTCTACGCGTTCGGGTCCCAGTCCGCGAGCCGCTCCATCGGCTCGGTGTCGCCGGAGGTCTCCAGGCCGTCGAGCGGGGTGCGCGCGTAGAAGTAGAGGACCAGTTCGCCCGCCGCGCCTCGCATCACCATGTCGCCCGGCTCCGCGTCGGCGGCGAGGTCGTCGCAGTGGACGCCGTCGGCGTTGAGGGTCAGGCGCCAGGAGCGGCCCTCGGTCGCGTGCAGGTCGATGGTCGCCGGCTTGAACGGCCACGGGACGGACGTCGCCGAGACGGTCGTCAGGAACTCGTCGACGCCCTCGACCGCGACGTCCGTCGGCAGCGGCTGCGCGGCGCCCTGGGTGAGCTGGACGTCGTAGGTGTGGACGGCGATCTCCTGGATCTGGTGCCGGGCCACGGCTCCGCTGGTCTCCGGGGCCTGCGAGCGGCCCCACCAGGTCCAGCAGCCGCGGTCCGGGCCGGCCTCGCGCAGCGCGTCGAGCATGAGCCCGGTCGACTCGGCGAGCCAGGCGTCCAGGGCTTCGCGGTCGCGGGGCGCGGTCGGCGCGCCCTTCGGGTCCGTCCTCGCCGGGGGCTCGGCGCCCGGGCCCGCCGCGACGATGGCGGCCTGGCGGCGGCGGCCGTCGCCGAGGTGCTGCGCCAGTTCGCGCAGCGTCCAGTCCGGACAGCTCGGGACCTGGACGTCAAGGTCGGGGGCGGACGCGATCGCGGCGCGGAACGCGGCCGAGCGGTCTTCGATCAGCCGCAGGACCTCGGGGAACTCCAAGATTTTTTGCACGCCGGTTGTGTACCACGGCGCTCCGACCGCCGGGTAGCGAATTTGTCGGACGAACGCGTCGGCGGCCGGGCGGCGCCGGGCCCGGCGGTCCCCGTCATGGTCGGAGACCCCTGTGCAGCCAGCCTCCGGCAGCTCCCGACCTGACGCCCCTCGGGGACCGACCTGTTTTCGCCGGTGTTCCCGGCATCCGAGTGATGGAGACTCGAACAGTTCTCGTCGCCGTGGCGGTCGACCGGGTCCGTGGCCCTCCTGCGGTCAACCGCCCGTTCCCACAAAGGAAGCGATCACATGATGCGTCCGTTACGCGCCCTCGGCCTGACCGTCCTCCTCGCGGTCATGTCCCTCACCGCGGCTCCGTCCGCGGGCGCCGTCCCCGCTCAGGACCCCGCTCAGGCCCCCGCCGCGGGCACGCGGGCGCTCACGCCCGTCGGGGGCGGCACGGGGATCATCTTCCGGCTGAAGCCGACGCCGGAGGCCCCCACGAGCTGGTACCTCTGTACCCTCACCGCGGTCGGCCGCGACGCAGCGGGCAACCTGGTGGGCCTGACCAACGCCCACTGCCTCATCGACGCGCAGGGCAACAAGCTCGTCGGCGAACAGATCTACCGGGACACCTCGCCGGCGGGGACGGCCCTCGCCCCGGCCGACGTCAACGCCAGCCGCCCCGACCTGGAGACGGGGGCCATCGGCACGGTGACGTACGTCAGTACGCCCAACAACCTGCTCAGCACCGGGCCCAAGGGCCTGGACTACGCGGTGATCAAGCTGGACGAGAGCCGGGTCGCCCCCACCGACACCGTGGGCTCGGTGACCATCACGTCGATCGGGGCGCCGCCCGCCAACGGGACCCGGATGTGCAAGCAGGGCCACCGGACCGGCCTCACCTGCGGCATCAAGCTCGGCACCAACGGAATCTGGTTCACCCACCTCGTCTTCACCAACTCCGGCGACTCCGGCTCCCCCGTCGTGGACGGCCAGACGCTGGTCGGCAACGCGTTCGGCGCCCAGCACAGTTCGCCGATCCTGAGCATCATCGACGAGATGAACACCGTCGGCGGGGTCGGCGCCGGCTTCCACCTCGCGACCTGATCCGCTCCGGAGTCCTCCGGCGGGCCCCCGGGCTCAAGATCGGCCAACGCCGTCATGATCCGGCCAACCCGTAAAAATCCCCCACCTGTTCGGAACTCGCGCCGAGGTGCCTCCGACTGCTGTACCGGACGCCGCCGCCGAGGTGGTGTCCGGACGGCACGGGGGAACGGAGGATGACCCATGGCAACGCAGCAGTCGCCCGCCACCAGCACACCGGGTGACAGGCCGGCCGGGGCGGCGGTGGACCGGTGGAGCCTGGTCTTCGCCGCCGGCCTGATCTCCTTCGTCGCGATGCTCGACATGAACGTCGTGAACCTCGCGCTCACGGACATCGCGAACGCCCTCGACGTCTCCCCCACCACCGCCCAGTGGGCCGTGCTCGGCTACCAGCTCCCCCTGGTCGCCCTCCTGCTGCCCGCCGGGCGGTGGCTGGACCAAGTCGGCCTGCGCGCCGCCCTGTTGCTGTCCGTCGCCTGCTTCGCGCTCTGCAGCGCGCTGGCCGCCGCCGCCCCCTGGGCGAGCTGGCTGATCGCCGCCCGCCTCGCCCAGGGCGCCTTCGGCGCCGTGCTGTTCGTCCTCATGCCGGTCCTCGCCGCCACCGCCGTCCGCCCGGAACTGCGCGGACGGGCGATGAGCGTGCCCGCCACCCTGGGCCCGCTGGGCGCCGTCCTCGGCCCGGTGATCGGCGGCCTGCTGCTGGACCACGTCGGCTGGCGGGCGATCTTCCTGGTCAAGCTGCCGATCTGCCTGGCCGCCTGGCTGATCGCCCGCCGCGACGCCCCGCGCGGCGGCGGCCGACTGCGCATGCCCGACCGTGGCTCGCTCGCCGACGCCGCGCTGATCGGCTCGGCCGTCGCCGCCGTGCTGCTCGGCCTCACCCTCGCGCCCGACGCGCCGCTCTGGCTGCTGCTCGCGCTGCCCTCCGTGCCGCTGGTGCTGTTCTGGCTGCGCCGCCCCGGCGGGCGCCCGGTCGCCACCGTCATGCGCGCCTCCGGCACCGCCCCCGTGAACGGCTCGGTGCTGGCCCTCGCCGCCGGCTTCGCCGCCAACCACTTCCTGCTCGCCCAGTACCTGCGCCGGGAGGACGGGGTGAGCGCCACCACCACGGCGCTCACCATGCTGGCGTTCCCGCTCGGCATGGTGGTGGCCGGCCGCTTCGGCGGGCGGCTCGCGGACCGCTGGGGCGCCCGCCCGACGGCGCTCACCGGCGCCGCCGTGACCGCCCTCGGCATGCTGCTGCTCATCCCGGTGGACACCGACTGGACCTCGCCCGACATCGCCTGGCGGCTCGCCGTGGCGGGCGTCGGCATGGGCCTCAACGGCGGCCCGGTCCAGGCCCTGGTGATGACCTCGGCCCCGCCGGACCAGCTCGCCACCGCCGGCTCGGCCGTCCAGCTGTCCCGCAGCCTCGGCTTCGCGCTCGGCCCCGCGCTGGGCACCGCCGCCACCCTGTACGGCACCACCGAGATCGCCGGCGTGCGGGCCGGTCTCACCCTCGCCACGGTCGCCGCGGCGACCGCCGTGGCCCTGCTGACCCTGCACCACCGCACCAAAAGCACCAACCGCAACAACAGCACCAGCCCCACCAAGGGCGCCAAAGGCCCCGGGCCCTCCGACGGCTCCCTGAGCACCGCAAGCACCGAGAGCACCGCCGAGACCGACCGGACGATCAGCAGCCGGACGTGATGCACCGTCACTCACCCGACTGCACACGGCAGATCCATACCGGAGGAACAACCGCAATGACCGACACCGTCCACGACCCGACCGCGGCGGGCGAGACGCCCGACGGGCCCCGCTGCCCGTTCGGCTACGACGAACTCCCCGACCCCGTACCGCTGTTCGGCCAGGAGTACAAGAGCGACCCCTACCCGCTGTACCGGCGGATGCGGGCGGCGGGCCCCGTCCACCGGGTGACCTTCCCGAGCGGCGTCGGCGCCTGGCTGGTCACCGGCTACAAGGCCGCGCACGAGGCGCTCAACGACCCCCGGCTCGGCAAGAACCACGAGCTCGGCAACGAAGGCTGGCGCCGGCTCGCCTCGATCATGCCCGAGCCGCAGCACTCCCAGCTCCAGGTGCACCTGCTGCACCAGGACCCGCCGAAGCACACCACGATGCGCAAGCTCGTCCTGGACGCCTTCTCACCGCGCCGGGTGGAGTCGCTGCGCCCGCGCATCCAGGAGCTCGCCGACGCGCTGGTCGACGAGCTGCCGCCGACCGCCCCGGCCGGCGGCAGCGACCTGGTGGCCGGCTTCGCGGCCCACTACCCCTTCCGGGTGCTGGCCGAGGTGATCGGCCTCCCCCAGGAGCTGGCCGTCAGGTTCGACCGCGACTGGGGCAAGGTGGTGCAACCGGTCGGCCCGCAGGACCCGGGCCGACCGGCGTACGAGGGCCGGCTGCGCGGTCTGCAGACCTACATCGCCGAGGTGGTCGCGCACAAGCGCGCCACCTACGATCCCAGCGGGCCCGACGTGGACCTGCTCGGCCGGCTCGTCACCGCCTGCGACACCGGCGTGCTGAGCCCCGAGGAGCTCGACTCCATGGTGTTCCAGCTGCTGGTCGCCGGCCAGGAGCCGGTCACCAACCAGATCACCACCATGCTGATCACCCTGCTGCGCCACCCGGAGCAGCTCGACCGGCTGCGCACCGCCCTCGACCCCGACGCACCCACCGCCGAGCCGGGCCTGCTCACCCGGGCGATCGAGGAACTGCTGCGCTACGACGGCGCGTTCGAGCTCACCACCTGGCGCTTCTTCGCCGAGGACAGCGACCTGCACGGGACCACCGTCCCGGCCGGCGACTCGGTGATCGTCTCGCTCGGCGCCGCCAACCGCGA
The DNA here is from genome assembly GCF_040298605.1 of Kitasatospora sp. NPDC001527. Taxonomy (NCBI): domain Bacteria; kingdom Bacillati; phylum Actinomycetota; class Actinomycetes; order Kitasatosporales; family Streptomycetaceae; genus Kitasatospora; species Kitasatospora sp. NPDC001527. The sequence continues at coordinate 106,922 of NZ_JBEPAM010000010.1, forward strand.
CGAGGAGCAGTTCCCGGACACCGACGTCCTGGACTTCGACCGCTCCCCCAACGCCCACCTGGCCTTCGGTCACGGCATCCACTTCTGCCCCGGCGCCGCCCTGGCCCGGGCCGAGCTGCAGATCGCCATCGCCACCCTGCTCACCCGGCTGCCCGGGCTGCGCCCGTCCGCCGCCGACGACGAGCGCATCGACGCGCTCGCCTGGGTACCCGCCGTCCTGGCCCGCGGGGTGAACAGCCTCCCGGTCGCCTACGACCGGCGGATCTGAGCGCCTGCGAAAGGCCGACCACGCCTCTCCCTGCATCCACCACAGCGTCCCGGCGTCCACCGCCGGGGCGTGGCTCCGCCTGCCCGAAGCCCGTTCACCGTTCCGTGGAGGACCACCATGCCGCGCGCCGGCACCGTCACCGACAACTCCAGCACCCCTCAGGCTGACAGCAACGAGGGCACCGTGACCACCACGCACACCATCGCGCACACCAGCACCGGTTACACCGCCCCCGACCAGCAGACCGTCGCCCGGATCTCCGCCGAGATCCTCGACCTGCTGCTCCCGCACCGCCGCGCCTCGGACCCCGAGGTCGACGCGACGCCCGCCGACTTCCCGCTCCAGATGGAGCAGTTGGCGGACTTCATCACGGCCGGTGACCCGATCCTGTTCACCCTGCCCGGGTTCCCCTGCAAGTCCCCCAACCTCGCCAAGGTGCTCGGCCACCTGCCCGACGAGGGCGAGCGGCTCTCCCTCACCTTCCTCAACCGGCTCGCCGAGGAGATCGGCAAGCTCTACGAGCCCGGTGCCAAGATCCTGATCTGCTCCGACGGCCACATCTTCGGCGACCTCATCCATGTCCCCGACGACCACATCGACCAGTACTCCGACGAGCTGGCCGCGCTGATCGAGCGCGAGGGCCTGACCAACCTCGACACCTTCGACCTGCGCGCCGTCCTCGGCGACCTGCCCTTCGACGAGAAGCGCGCCCGGGTGCACGCCAAGTACGCGCCCACCAAGGAGGAGCTGCGCGAGCAGGTGCTGACCGACGAGGAGACCGCCAAGCTCTATCGCGGCATCACCCGCTTCCTCACCGAGGACACCTCCGGCTGGACCGGCACCAAGTCCGCCCTGCAGCGCGACTGCCGCCAGCGCGCCTACGGCGTCATCCAGCGCAGCCGCGCCTGGGGCGACCTCATCGCCGAGCAGCACCCCCGCTCGTTCCGGCTCTCCATCCACCCGCAGAAGGTCGGCGTGCTGAAGTTCGGCATCCGGCTGCTGGAGCACACCGACATGTGGATGACGCCGTGGCACTCCTCGGTGCTCCACCGCCAGGACGGCGAGTGGGAGCTGCTGCGCAGCGAGGAGGCCGCCAAGGTCGGCCGGCTCGTCGAGCGCAACGGCCGGCCGAGCCACTACGAGACCTCCTGACACTCGACCGAGGCCGGGGCGGCGGCGACCGGGTGTTGCGAGGACACCCGGACGGCCGCCGCCCCGGCCAGTGACGCGCCCGGACCGGCAGGCGCCGGCTCCGGCAGCTCCGAGGGCTCCGGCAACTCCGGGGACTGCGGCAGCTCCGGGGCCGGTGCGCCGACCGGCGAGCGGTGGTCGAACGCGATCAACGGGTCACCCGTGAGCGGGTGCTCGATCACCGCCGCCCGCACACCGAACACCTCGGCGAGCAGCTCGGCGGTCAGCACCTCGCGCGGCTCCCCCGAGGCGACCAGCGCGCCGCGGTGCAGCACGTGCAGCCGGTCGCACACCGAGGCGGCCGCGTTCAGGTCGTGCAGCGCGACCAGCGTGGTGCGCCGCTGTTCGCGCAGCAGGGCGAGCAGCTCCACCTGGTGCCGCACGTCCAGGTGGTTGGTCGGCTCGTCCAGCACCAGGACGTCCGGCTGCTGCGCCAAGGCCCGTGCCAGCAGGACCCGTTGACGCTCCCCGCCGGAGAGCTGGGCGAACCGGCGGTCCGGCGCGTGCGCCATCCCGACCCGGTCCAGCGCCTCACCGACCAGCCGGTGGTCCTCGGCGTCGTCCCTGGCGAACGCCCGCTTGTACGGGGTGCGGCCCATCGCGACCACCTCGCGGACGGTCAACTCGAAGTCCCCGCCGCGCTCCTGGGGCAGCGCCCCGATGTGCCGGGCGGACTGCGCCGGGCTCAGCTCGGACAACTCCCGCCCGGCCAGCAGCACCCGGCCCGCGCTCGGCCGCAGGTGCCGGTACACGGTGCGCAGCAGGCTGGACTTGCCGCTGCCGTTGGGACCGACCAGCCCGGCGATCTCGCCCTCCTTGGCGACCAGGTGGACGCCGGCCACCACGGTCCGCCCGGCCAGGGCGACGCTCACGTCTTCGACGGCGATCCTCAATTCCGCTCCAGTCGTCGGTCCAGCAGGTAGAGGAGGGTGGGGGCGCCGAGCAGGGCGGTGACCACGCCGATGGGCACTTCCTGGCCGTCCAGCGCGGTGCGGGCGATCAGGTCGACGACCACCAGCAGCACGGCGCCGGTGAGGGCGGACAGCGGCAGCAGCCGGCGGTGGTCGCCGCCGACCAGCAGCCGGCACACGTGCGGGACCATCAGCCCGACGAAGCCGATCGCCCCGGAGACGGCGACCAGCACGCCGGTGAGCACGCTGGTGACGGCGAAGATCTCGCGGCGCAGCCGGGTCACGTCGATGCCGAGGCCGGCCGCCGTCTCGTCGCCCATCAGCATGGCGTTGAGCCCCCGGGCACGGCCCTGGAGCAGGGCCAGCCCGAGGGCCACGGAGACGGCGGGGACGGCGAGCTGGCCCCAGGTGGCGCCGCTCAGGCTGCCCATCAGCCAGAACAGCACGCCGCGGGTCTGCTGCTCGTCGCCGGTCTGCAGCACGAGGTAGCTGGTGAGGCCGGTGAGGAACTGGCCGATGCCGATGCCGGCGAGCACCAGGCGTAAGGGGGAGAACCCGCCGCCGCGCCGGGCCAGCAGCCACACCAGCGAGAACGCGGCGAGCGCGCCGAGGAAGGCGGCCACCGAGACGGTGATCCCGGCGATGCCGCCGATGGTCAGCTCCAGGCCGAGGCCGGTGCCGAGCACGATCACGCCGACCGCGCCGAGCGAGGCCCCGGAGGAGATGCCGAGCAGGTACGGGTCGGCGAGCGGATTGCGGACCAGGGCCTGCACGGCGGTGCCGACCACGCCCAGGCCCGCCCCGACCACGGCCGCCAGCAGGGCGCGCGGTACCCGCAGTTGCCAGACGATGAGGTCCCGGGTGCCGGGCGCCGGGTGCTGCCCGGTGAGCCGGCGGCCGACCACCTCCCACACCTCGCCGGGCGGGATGTCCACCGCGCCGAGCGAGACGGCGGCGGTCAGCGCGAGGACCAGGGCGGCGGTGAGCACGGCGGCGAGCGGTCCGGCGCGCAGGGCGCGGACGCGCCTCTCGGGGGCGTCGGCGCCCCCGAGCGCGGCGGGCGCCTCGTCGACGGTGCTGGCCCGGGCCATCGCCTACTGTCCGTTCTTGACGAGCGTCGGGTGGACCGTCGCGGCGATCCGGCGCACGGTGTCGGCGGTGCGGATCCCGGCGATGGTGGTGACCTCGGAGCCGATCCGCAGGAAGTGCCCCTCCTGGACGGCCTTCAGGCCCTGGGTGGCCGGGAATCCCTTGAGGAACGCCTCGGCCTCGTCGAAGGCCTTGCGGGTCGCCTCCTCGCTGCCGCGGTTGCGCACCGCGAGCTGGATCCAGTCCGGGTTCTTCGCCACCACGTCCTCCCAGGAGACGGGCCGGAAGTCGGCGTCGCAGTCGGCGAACACGTTGCGCGCGCCGGCCAGGGTGATCACCGCGTTGGCGACCTGCTTGCCGCAGACGGCCATCGGTTGCTTTGTACCGGCGTCGAAGTCGAAGAGGAAGTACCCGGGACGCTGCGCCTCCGGTACGCCCGCGGTGGCGTTCTTGACCTCGGTGATCTGCTGCTCCATCGCACCGACCAGTTCCTCGGCCTTGGCGGCCGTCCCGGTGACCGCGCCGAGGCGGCGGACGTCCTCCTCGACGGCGGCGAGGTCGGTGCGCGGGCCCTGGGCGGCCTTGGGGCCGGTGGCGCAGGCCGTGGAGAGCAGCAGCACGTGCTGGATGCCGGCCGCCTTGAGCTCCTCTTCGCTCGGCCCGGCGCCCGCGGCCCCCATGCCAGGCATCGGCCCGAAGGTGTCCACGTAGAGGTCGGCGCCGGAGCCGAGCAGCTTCTCCTTGGGGATCAGCGTGTCGCCCAGCACCGGCACCTTGGCGCCCTGCTCGGCGATGGCGGCCGGCAGGGCGCCCTTCCCGGGCGGGAACCCGGTGCCGATGAGCCGGTCGCCGGCGCCGAGCTGCAGCAGCATCTCCAGCCCGGCCGCGTCGGTGCTGACGATCCGCTTCGGTGCCTGGCGGACGGTGGTCTCCTTGCCCGCGCAGTCGACCACCTTGACCGGGAACGCGCCGCCGGCCCCCGCCTGGGCGCTCCCACCACCCCCCGCGCCGTCCGCGCTCCCGTCACCACTGCTGGAGCATGCCGTGGCGAACAGGGCGACGGCGGCCGCGATACCGCAGAAGACGCGAGGGCGCATCAGAAACTCTCCTGGTCAATGGTTGTGCTCGGGTTCGTCCTGTGAACCCGGACCAGGTAGTCGGCCGTTGCGCCCGGGCGGTTCCCGGGATTTTGCCCCTCCGGGCCCCGAACGATGCGCGGCCGGGTGGCTAGGGTGAGGGAATGATGCCCTTTCCCGCTCCCGGTGACGCTCCCGGTGACGCTGCCGGTGGTGTGCCCGGTGCCGCGCCCGTGGTCGACGACCTCGGGCTCGTGGTGCCGCTCGGGGCGGGGCCGGTGCGGCGGGTGGTGTCGCTGGTGCCCTCGCTCACCGAGGCGGTCGCCGCGTCCGCGGCCGGGCTGCTGGCCGGGGTCACCGACTGGTGCAGCCACCCCGCCGACCTGGACGTTCCCCGGATCGGCGGCACCAAGAACCCCGACGTGGCCCGGGTCGTGGCGCTCGCCCCGGACCTCGTGATCGCCAACGACGAGGAGAACCGCCGCCCCGACCTGGACGCCCTGCGGGCGGCGGGCCTGCCGGTCTGGGTCACCGACATCCGCACCCTCGACCAGGCGCTCCACTCACTGGACCGGCTGCTCACCGTCGGCTGCGGGCTGCCCCGGCCGCCGTGGCTGGACGCCGCCGAAGCGGCCTGGGCCTCCTTGGCCGAGGTCCGCCCGCTGCCGGGAGCGGGCCGCCGGGCGGTGGTCCCGATCTGGCGCCGCCCTTGGATGGTGCTCGGCCACGACACCTTCGCCGGCGACCTGCTGCACCGCCTCGGCCTACACCTCCCGCACGCCGAGGACCCGGACCGCCCCGAGCGCTACCCCGCCGTCCCCCTCCCCGAACTGCTCGCCACCCGCCCCGACCTGGTGGTACTGCCCGACGAGCCCTACCGCTTCACCGCCGACGACGGCCCCGAGGCCTTCCCCGGCATCCCGGCGGCCCTGGTGAGCGGCCGACACCTCACCTGGTACGGCCCGTCCCTGACGGAGGCCCCGGCCGTCCTGGCGGAGCAGCTGGCCCGGGCGGTCTAGCCCGTCTCACTCGGCGGCCTGGAGCCATCCCTCGTCGAGGTGGATGGTCCAGGTGTCTCCCACGGACCGCTTCGGTTCGACCGGGGCGGCCACGGCCGCGACGGCTGCCGGAGCGTCGGACGGCCGCAGCGGTGCGTCCGGGAGACCGTGCCGCGCGCAGGTTCCCACCCGGCCGTTGCCGTCGAAGGCGTGCGGCGGCAGCCGGGGGCCGGGACCGGACCAGGCCGGACAGTTGTCCTCCGCCCAGGCGGCCGCGGCGTCGACACGGTCCACGTGGGCCAAGAGGTGTTCGGGGGCCGGATCGCAGCTGAACCGCACGGGGAAGCCCTCGGTGTCCACCGCCCACCAGTCCCACGCGATGCCGGGCCGGGGATGCCGCAGGACCGTCGCCATGCCCGCCACCGTATCCGGGCCCGGCTGCGGCATCCCACGGCTTCCTCGCTCAGCGCGGGCCGACGGCCGGTTCGTCCAGGCTCAGGGCGCGGGCGGTGGCGTCGACGGTGGCGCGGACGCCGAGCGGCAGGGGCAGGTTGGGGCCGGCGTGGCCGAGGTCCACCTGCCCGAGCACCGGCAGCGGCCGGTCGCCGAGCACGTCGAGCACGACCTCGCGCAGCGACGGCACCGGGGCGTCGTCCGCGCAGCCGACCGCCGTGAGCCGGTGCGGCACGCCGACGACCATCGCGGCGATCCGGTCGAGCACGCCGGACAGCCGGAGCAGGTGGAGGTCCTGCCAGACCGCCGACAGCGGCCGGTCCACGTCCTCCCAGAACAGCACCGCCCCGTCGAAGCGCTCGGCGGGCAGCGCGTAGGGCGTCGCCTGGAGCGGCACCAGCCGCTTGAGCAGGCCGCCGAGCAGCGGTCCGGCGGCCCGGCCCGGGCGCCAGCACTCCCAGCCGCCGGACGTCCGCAGCTCGGGCAGCGGTCCGAGCGGCGTCGCCGGGTCGGTCAGGGCACGGCGGTAGAGGTCGGCCAGCGTGTCGGCGGGCGTGTCGGCGGGCGTTCCGGCGGTCGGCACGGCGGCGGTGTGCCAGGAGTCGCCGAGTCCGTAGGTCGCTATGTCGCCGTGGAGGCCGGCCAGGCCGGTGCGGGCGTGCAGCGCGAGCAGGAGCAGCGAGACGTCGCTGCACCCCAGGACCGGCTTGGGGTCGGCGCGGACGGCGTCGACGTCCAGCCGGTCCAGCCACCCGGCGGTGGCCTGCCCGCCGCTGTGCGCGACGATCGCCCGGACCTCGGGGTCGCGCAGCAGCCGGTTGAACTCCTCGGCCTGCGCGTCGGGCCCGGCCGCCGCCCACCAGCGCCGCCGTCCCGGCTCGGTCAGCGGTGTGCGGCGCACCCGGAAGCCCATGGCGGTGAGTGTGGCGACCCCGCGTTCCAGCAGCGGCGCGGCCTCGGCCTCCAGCGGACCTGAGGGTGCCGCGACGGCGACGAGGTCGCCCGGGGCGAGGGCGCGGGGGCGCAGGACGTCGGGCGTGGAGGGCACGGGCGGGCTCCGCTCGGTTGGCGTCGATCGGGTTGTCCGACCGTCGCCGAGTCTCAACAGCCCCCGGACGTCCGGCAATCGAATATCGGTGCGTGGACACGGAAAAGGCCCCGGGGCACGGTCGGTGACCGTGCCCCGGGGCCTTCCCCGTGATTCGTCAGCCGCGCGCGGCGGTGACGGCGGCGCCCAGCGCCTCCTTGATCCGCGGCCCGAGGCGGGCGAAGCCCAGCTCCTTCATCGCCGCCCGCAGCAGCTCCTCGTCGCTCCGCTCGACCCCGTCGCCGTCGACCCAGCGCACGATCGCGAGCAGTTCCTCCGCCGAGTACGCCGTCACCGGCCGCCCGGGCGTGAAGTCCGGCTTCTCCGGCCGCCCACCGGCCTCGGCCACGGGCTCGGCCTCGGGCCCCTCCGCGACCGGCTCGGCCACGGCCTCGGTGACCTCGTCGGCGGCCTCGGTCTCGACCGCGACCTCCGCCACCGGCTCAGCCTCGACGGCGGCCTCGGACTCGGTCGTGGTCGTGACGACCGGCTCGGCAACCTCGTCGGCCGCAGCCTCAACGGCCGGCTCGGCCTCGACAACCTCAGCGACCGCCTCAACCTCGACCGCCACCTCGGCCACCGGCTCGACGGCAACCTCCTCGGCGACCTCGGCCTCGACCGCGACCTCCGCCACCGGCTCAGCCTCGACGGCGGCCTCGGGCTCGGTCGTGGTCGTGACGACCGGCTCGGCAACCTCGTCGGCCGCAGCCTCAACGGCCGACTCAGCCTCAACCGGCGCTTCCTCGACAACCTCGGTGACCGCCTCAACCTCAACCGGCGTCTCCACAACCGGCTCGGCCACAGCCTCCTCGACCGCCACGGTCTCGACCGCGACGTCCGCCACCGGCTCGGACGCCGGCACGGACACCGGCTCGGCCGGAGCCTCGGTGACCGCCTCAACCTCGGCAGCTGCCTCGGTGACCGGCCCGGTGACAGGCTCCTCGACCGGAGCCACCGCAGCGGCCTCCGACTCCCCATCGGCCACGACCGCCGGCTCGGACACCTCGACCACGGTCTCCGCAACCGGCTCGGCCTCGACCGACACCTCGGCCACCGGCTCAGCCACGGTCTCGGCCGCGACGTCCGCCGCAGGCTCGGACACCGGCTCGACCGGGGCCTCGGTGACCGCCTCAGCCTCGACAGCGGCCTCCTCGACCGGAGCCACCGCAACGTCCTCCGACTCCCGATCGGCAACGGCCGCCGGCTCGGACGCCTCCTCCACCACGGTCTCCGCAACCGGCTCGGTGTCGGGGGTGGCGGGGTCGATGGTCTCGGCGTCGGGGGCGGAGGGCTGGGCCGGCGGGGCGGTGGTGACGCCGACCAGGTCGTCGGCGGCCGGGGAGGGGGCGGGGAGGGTGACGGTGAGCGGCTGCTCGTCGACCGGAGCCTCCGCCGCCTCCTCTGCCGTCGCCTCCGCGTCCGCCGCCTCGGGCTCGGCCGCGGCCTCGGCCGTAACCTCGGCCGTAGCCTCGACGGCGGCCGCTTCGGTGTCCTCGGCGGTGGCCGCCTCCTCCGCCTCCGGCGTCAGGCCGTCGCGCTGGCCGCCCGCCAGGGCCTGGCGGGCGGCGTAGGCGGCCTCGGCGGCGCGGCGGTCGGCGCGGGTGGCGGCGAGTTCGGTGAGCAGGTCGGCGAGGCCGGCCTCCTCCAGGCCGGTGCGCAGGCCGCGGATGGTGGGCAGGCGGTAGAGGGTGCCCTCGTCGGCGGCGAGGCGGTCGACCAGGTCGACGAGGTCCGGGAAGGACAGCGCGTCGAGGTCCTGGCCGGGCAGCAGCCGGGCGAGCTCGCGCACGCCGGTGCCGATGGCCTCGAAGGTCTGCGCCGTACGGTCGGCCAGGGCGGCGTCCGACGGCGCGGTGGGCAGGGTGCCGACGGGGGCCAGGGCGGCCCAGGCGCGGCGCTCGACCTCGGCGGAGGCCAGCGCCTCGTGCAGGTCCTGCGTCCGGGGGCGGCCGGTCCCGGTGGCGGCGAGGGCGGCGGCCTGCTTGCGCAGCGAGCGGCCACGCAGCCAGGAGAGCTTGACGCCGCGCTCGCGCCGCCAGGTCCGGTCCGCGGTGGCGGCGACCAGCGATTCGAGGTCGGTGTCGTACGCGGCGGGGAGGAGGACGGCCGAGGTGCGGCGGACGAGCTGCAGCATCTCGACGAGCACCGCGGTCTTGCCGACGGTGTCCGGCGCGTCGAGCTTGACGTCGGCGGCGAGCGCGGTGACGTCGTCCCAGACCTGCTGGAGGTCGTGGCCGCGCAGTTCGGCGAGGACGGTGGACGCGGCGCGGGCGTCCTCGGGAGTGGCGACGGTGTCGACGGCCGCGTACCAGGGGTGCGCCTCGGCGGTGAGCGTGAACGCGCCCAGCTCGGCGTAGCGGCCGAGGTCCTCGCGCGGGTCGGTGCCGGCCGTGGCCGCACCGGCCTCGGCGCCCGCGGTGTCGGTCGTGTCGGTCGTGTCCGTGCTGTCCGTCGTGTCCATGGTGTCGGCGGTGTCCGTGGCGGCCTTCGTGTCCGTGGTGTCCTTGACGTCTGCGTCTGCGGAGCCGGCTGCGTCGGCCGCGTCGGCGTTGCGGGAGTGAAGCACTGTCATGTGAGGTCCGGTTCTGGGCGGCTGCGGCGGGGGCGTGGACGGGCGGCGAGGGGGCGGCGGTCCGGGTGCGCGGTGGGCCTCGGAGCGAGGGGCCGGGGGGCGCGCGGTCGGGCTACCGGTCGGAGGCCAAGAATACGGGTGCCCGTTCGAGCCATGCACGCACCCACCGCCCCTCGGGCGGGTGTGGCGTGCCATACCGCCCGGCCGGACGCCACCCGGGAGGGCCGGTCGGGTGGTCGCCCGTGCCCCGGAGTCCGCCCCCCGCCCGGCCCCCGTCGGGGCCCGGCGCGCCCGCCGTCCGCCTACCGCGCGGGCGGCGGGCGGTGGCCGGCCCGGGCGAGCGCGGCGAGGTCGACCGGCGCGAGGTACTCGTGGAGCGCCGTGCGGTGCCACCACGCGCCGGTCTGCCGCAGTTCGCGCCAATCGGTGAACCGGTAGAGGTGGAGGGTCGCCCGGACGTGGGTCGGCGGAGCGTCCGGAAAGGGGTTGTGGCGCAGCAGCCGCAGCGTGTCCGGGTCGTTGACCAGCAGGCGGACGGCGAACGGCAGGAACCACGGCCGGGCGTAGCCGGGCGAGATGCCGGCGAACCACATCAGCCAGTCGAGCCGCAGGTGGTAGGGGGCGTACTGGCGCGGGACGCGGCGGACGTCGCCGGGCTTGCCCTTGAAGCCGTACTCCTTCCACACGGTGTGCCGGGTCACCACCGGGTCGTCGGTGCCCTCGACGACGACCTCCTGCCGGATCCGGTTGACGCTGCCGAACGCGCCGTAGGTGTTGACCAGGTGGAGGCGGTTGAAGGAGCGGTTCATCACCTGACGGCGGGAGACCATGTTGCGGACCGGCCAGTAGCTGAGGACGAGGACGGCGGCGGCGAGGGCGAGCGCGAGGGCCTCGAACCAGACGGGCGCGCCGCCGTACGCGCGCGGGTGGACGAGCAGGCCAAGGCGGGCGGGGTCGACGGCGGCGAGGGCGAGCGTGATGGTGAGCCAGTTGAGCCAGGCGAAGTTGCCGGAGGCGACCAGCCACAGCTGGGTGGCGACGACGACGCAGGCGGCGTAGGTGGCGACCGGCTGCGGAAGGAGCAGGCCGACGGGGACGACGAGTTGGGTGACGTGGTTGGCCGCCGCCTCGACGCGGTGCAGCGGGTCGGGCAGGTGGTGGAAGAACCAGCTGAGCGGTCCGGGCATGGGCTGGGTCTCGTGATGGAAGCGCAGGCACGTGAGGTCGCGCCAGCAGCTGTCGCCGCGCAGTTTGATCAGCCCTGCGCCGAACTCGACCCGGAAGACCAGCCAGCGCAGCAGCCACAGCACGGGGGCGGGCGGGGCGGTGTCGGCGTTGCCGAGGAAGACGGCCAGGAAGCCCGCCTCCAGCAGCAGGGACTCCCAGCCGAACGAGTACCAGGTCTGGCCGACGTTGACGATCGAGAGGTAGAGGGCCCACAGCGCCGCCCAGCAGAGCATCGAGGTCCACAGCGGGACGAGGTCGCCGAGGCCGGCGACGAGGGCGGCGGAGAGGGCGGCGCCGCTCCAGGCGACGGCGGCGAAGAAGCGGTCGCTGTAGTGGAGGTGGAAGAGACCGGGCGCGTGCCGGAACGGGATCCGGGCGGTGAAACGGGGGACGGGGAGCATGCCGCGGCTGCCGATGAGGGCGCGGAACTGGAGCGCGGCGGCCAGGAAGCCGGTGAGGTAGAGGGCGGCCAGCATCCGTTGCACGAGCAGTCTGCTGAGCCAGTACTCGGGGGCGGCGAACCACTGCATGCGGCCCATGCCTACCACCCGGCGGCCGCCGCGCGGGGGCGCGCGGCGGGGCGGGCGGGCGGCGGTTCACCCGGTCGGCGGTTCACCCGGACGGCGCGCGGCCGCAGGGCGGTTCACCCGGACGGCCGTTCATCCGGACGGCGTGCGACCGCCCGGCGTTCATCGGGACGGCACCGTGGCGGGGGGCCTCTCCTCGGGGGTGAGAGGCGCCCCGCCGCGGCGGACGCGGCGAAGCCGGGCGGACGGCCGGCGTGGTGCCCTGGTGGTGCGGGAAGGTGCGGGACGGTACTCGACGGTGCGGCCGCGGACGGGAGGATCCGGGCCTTCGCCGTTCAGGCCGGCAGGATGAGCCCGGTCTCGCCCGCGGCGCCGCCCGGGCGGTTGACGGGGGCGGTGCCGCTCTGCTGGAGGCGGTCGACCAGGAGCGCGGCCAGGGTGCCGAGTTCCTCCTCGGTGCGGGACTGCGCCGTGACGTCCATGCCGACCGTCAGCACGCCGCTGACCTGACCGGTGCGCACGGCGCGCAGCGGGCTGCAGGTGAAGCTGAAGACCTGCTGGCCGCGCTGGGCGTCGGGGCGCAGGGCCTGGATGCGCACGTCGTTGAGGACGGTGGCGCGGCCGGTGCGGTAGGCCTCGGAGACCGCCTGCTGGAGGCCGGCGGCGCCGAGCTGGGGGTAGGCCTGGCCGATGTTGCCGTACGCCGCCGGGGCGCCGAAGACATCGGCGTGCTGGGCGTTGGCGTAGCGGATCTCCTGGCCGGCGCCGTCGGTGAGCATGATCGGGAAGGGCGAGCCGTCGAAGGCGGCGAACATCTCCTGCTGCTGGGCGAGCAGGTTGTCGCGCAGCCGGATCTCGGAGAGCAGGGCCTCGGCGAGGTGCTGGATGTCGCGCAGGCGCTCGCGGCCCCACTGGCGGGGTTCGCGGTCGAGGACGCAGACGGTGCCGATGACGGTGTTGGTGTCGTCGACGAGCGGGGCGCCGAGGTAGGCGCGCACGCCCAGTTCGTCGACGACCGGGTTCCCGGCGAACCGGGGGTAGGCGAGGATGTCGTCCAGGGCGAGGGGGGAGCGCTGGGCGACGACGTGGGGGCAGAAGCCGTGACTCAGCGGCATCTGCCGGGTCGGAAGGTCGAAGGCGATGCCGCGGTCGGCCCAGGAGGAGCCTTCGTCGGCCGGAATGTCGCGGGAGGTTGGCGGAATGTAGAGCCCCCGGAACATCTGGCGCTCGTCGTTGATGAAGTTGACCATCGCGATGGGGGCGCGGGTGATGCTGGCGGCCAGGTGGGCGAAGCGGTCGAAGGCCTCGTCCGCGGTGGGTTCGTCGAGACCCAGGCTGCGGAGCCTGCGGGTCCGATCCGACTCCCCGGCGGCACCCGGGAACTGGCCTTGAGTGCTCATCACATCAGTCATGGCGCACATGTAATCAGACATCCGGCGGCTTCGGCGCTCTCGGCCCGCGCCGTCCCACTTGCTGATGCTCCGTCAAAGCCGCGTGTCGGACAAGGAGAAGACGGGTGGGCCTCGGCCCGGGAACGAGGAGGGAACCGGAAGCGGAACCGCCGGATTCATCCGCCCCGGGCAACGGGGGGAGCATGTATCCCCGCCGTCCGGAGTTTTAATCCTCCACCGCCCCCGAACGACCTGATCGCGCCAATCCAAGATCCTCCGTAGAGGGCTTCGGGTGCGCATATGACAATGAGCCCTGCCGAAAATCGGCGGTCCCCAGGGGCAGCGTGGGCCACCGCCGGCACTTCCGCACGCACCGGCTGCACCGGCTGCACCGGGGCATCCGGCCGCCACCGTCACATCCCCCACGCCCTCGGCGGCCGACGCGGATCGGCTGCACGGACGGAGGCACATCCACCGAACGAACAGAACCCGAGAGGACCGGGGCATGGCGATGGACTACTTCACCGACGAACGACACGAGAGCCTCCGTGCGGAGGTGCGCGAGTTCGCGGAGAAGGAAGTGCGCCCGCAGGTGGCCAGAATGGAGGCCGAGCGCCAGGTCGAGTTCGCACTCGCGCGGGAGATCTCCCGCCGGGGCTGGATCGGAGTCACCATCCCGCGGGAGTTCGGCGGGCTCGGTCTGGGGCATCTCGCCAAGACCGTCATCGTGGAGGAGCTGTCACGGGTCAGCGGCGCCATGGGGGCGATGGCGCAGGCCTCGCAGCTCGGCGTCGCCAAGGTCATCCACTTCGGCGACGACGCCCAACGCCGGTACTGGCTGCCGAGGTTCGCCTCCGGGGCGGCGCTGCCCACCATCGCCGTCACCGAACCGGAGTCCGGCGGCCATGTGCTCGGCATGAGCGGCACCGCCCGGCGCGAGGGCAACGAGTACGTGCTCAACGGCCGCAAGTGGTTCGTGGGGAACTCGCACATCGGCGACGTGCACGGCGTGGTGCTGCGCACCGGCCAGGGCAGCCGGGGGCTCTCCGCGTTCCTGGTGGAGAGCGACCGGCCCGGGTTCCGCACCGGGGCGCTCGGCTCGCAGAGCGGGCTGCACGGCTTCAGCTTCGGCGAGCTCGTCTTCGAGGACTGCCGGATCCCGGCCACCAACCGGGTCGGCCGGGAGGGACAGGGGCTGGACGTGGCCTACTCCTCCTCGACGCTGTACGGGCGGCTGAACCTGGCGGCGGTCGCCCTCGGCATCCACGTGGCGATCGTCGAGGACACCGTGCGGTTCGCCGAGACGCGCGTGCTCTACGGCAAACCGCTGGCCCAACTGCCCAACATCGCACTGAAGCTGGGCGAGATGCAGTCGCGGCTGATGACCGCCAAGCTGGCCGCGTACCACGCCTCGCACCTGCTCGACCACGGCAAGGCCTGCGACGCCGAACTGATGAACGCCAAGCTGATCAACACCGAGTACGCGCTGGACTCGGCGCGCAACGCGATGGAGATCCACGCCGCCCGCGGGCTGCAGGCGGAGTTCCACATCGAGCGCTACCTGCGCGACGCCACCCACACCTACCCGCCGGCCGGCACCTCGGACATCCAGCGGCTGCGGCTCGGCCAGGTGGCCTCGGGCACCTACGGCAAGCAGTGGTCGGCCGAACTGGCGGACCTGGCCGGCTGGGCGTGGAGCGAGGCGGCCGAGCGCGAGGCGCGCGCGGAGGCGGAGGTCCAGCCCGGTGCGGCGGCGGTGCTGCGGATGCCGCTGGCGGGGTGACCGCGCGGGCCGAAACGGCGGGCACGGCGGGCGCGGCGGGCAGAGCGGGAACCGCCGGCGCGGTCGGCAAGGCCGTCCACCCTACCCCGCCTTGACCTGTCCCTGACGGCTTTCCGGCGACCGCACCCCGGCCGCCGGAAAGCCGCCCACCGCTCCCCCGGAGCTTCGCTGACCAGTGCGAATACCCGGCCAAAGGATCGTCAAGCGATCCGACGCGCTGTCATCAACCGTTCACATATGGTCAGTTGATGTTGCCCGAAGGGCACCCGGGGCTGGTAGCGTGCCTGCAGTCGGCGGCCGTGCTGCTTGTGTCCGGACGGTGACCCCACGGGTCACCACATCCGGCAACCCTCCGGGCACCTCCGGCCGTGGCGCCCAGCGGTCCCGGTCGGACCGCACACGGACACCCGCCGTTCGGCCCTGCTACAAGGAATCAGATGCCAGGCATATCGGCCCCCCGGACGGGCCACCGCGCCGGCCGGTCCGGCTCCCTACGCAGCTCGCTCCTCGCCCTCGTGCTGATCCCCTGCCTCGGCCTCGCCGCGGCCTGGGGCTACGCCGTCTACCTGCTGCGCGACGCCGGAGAGCGCACCGCCCTGCTGGCCGGCAGCGCGGTCGTCGGCGTCGTCCTGCTCGGCAGCCTGGCACGCGGACTGCGCGTCGCCCGCACCCTGCCGGCCCGGATCACCGCGTTGCACACCGACGCCCTGGCGCTCGCCCAGCACGAGATCCCGCAGGTCGTCGGCCGCCTGCGGGCCGGCGAGTCCGTCCCGACGCCGCCCGCCCGGCCCTCGTCCCGGCGGGCCGGCGACGAGCTCCAGCAGGCCGCCGACGGCCTCGCCACCGTCCGGCAGGCCGCCGTCGCCGCCATCGTCCACCAGGCCCAGGGGCGCGAGGGGACGAAGAAGGTCTTCCTCAACATCGCGCGCCGCACGCAGATCCTGATCCATCGTCAGATCAGCATGCTGGACGCGCTGGAGCGCGAGCACGAGGAACCGGAGCTGCTGCGCGAGCTGTTCGCCGTCGACCACCTGGCCACCCGGATGCGGCGCAACGCGGAGAACCTGGTCATCCTCGGCGGTGCGCTGCCCGCCCGGCGCTGGCGCAACGCCGTGCCCATGGTCAACGTGCTGCGCAGCGCCGTGTCCGAGACCGAGAACTACTCCCGGGTCGTGGTCCAGGGCGTGCCGCGCACCTCGCTCAGCGGCCAGGCGGTCGCCGACGTGATCCACCTCGTCGCCGAGCTGATCGAGAACGGCACCACCTTCTCCCCGCCCTACACCCAGGTGCAGGTCTCGGCGCAGGAGGTGCCGAAGGGCCTGGTGGTGGAGGTCGAGGACCGCGGTCTCGGCATGGTCGAGGAGGAGTACCAGCGGCTCAACGACTACCTGGCCAACCCGCCCGAGCTGGACGTCTCCGCGCTCGGCGACGACCTGCGGCTCGGGCTCTTCGTGGTCGCCCGGCTGGCCGCCCGGCACGACGTGCAGGTCACCCTGCGGCCGTCCCCCTACGGCGGGACCCGGGCCGTGGTGCTGGTGCCGTCGGCGCTGCTGCACCAGGCCGAGGCGCCGTCCGCCGTCACCGGTCTGCCGGCGGGGGCCCGGGTCACCCGGTCCCCGGCGCCCGACCTGCGGCCGGCCGCGGGGGCGCTCCCGGGCGCGGATGTCGGCGCGGACGCCGGTGGCGAGGCGGGTGCGGACACCGGCGCGGGCGCGGACGTCAGCGCGGGTGGCGGGATCGGCTTCGGTTTCGGCGACGGCCTCGGCGTCGGTGGCGGGGTCGGTGCTGATGGCGGGGTCGGTGCCGGCGTGGGTGCCGGTGGCGGGGTCGGTGTCGGTGTCGGCGGGAACGGCCAGGACCTGTCGGGGGCGCTCGCCGGGGTCCTCGACGGATTGCTGGGCCACGGGCCGGTGGCCGGGCACGGTCCGGGGGCCGGAGCGGATGCCGAGGCGGAGTTCGAGGCGGATGCCGCCACGGGCGGCGTGCCGGACGGCGCACCGGTCGGCGACGGGGGTGTGGTGATCGGCGAGCTGCTCGCCCACTACCCCGGGGGCGGTGCCCCGCCGGCCCCGGGCGATCCGACGGTCAACGGCGGCCTGCCGGTGGGCTCCTCGATCCCCGGGCTGCCGGGCGCGGTGGTCGTGCCCCGGCCCAGCCGGCCCCAGCCGTACCAGGACCCGACGGGCGGGCCCGGCGCGGACGTGTTCGGCTCCGAGGCGTTCGGCTCCGACGTGTACGGCACCGACGCGTACGGCTCCGGTTCCGAGACGCGGGAAGGCGGCGACGGGCCGCCGGCCGTGTCCGCGGCGCCCACGCACCAGCGCCCCGAGGAGGTCCGCGCGGAGTACGGGCCCGAGGGCGAGCTGCGCACACCGCGCGTCCTGCCCCGGCGGGTCCGCAACGCCAGCCTCGCCGAACAGCTGCGCGAGGCCCACGCGCCCCTCACCGCCCCGTACGGGCCGCCCCCGCCCCACGGCGGGCCGCCCGGCCCCTCCGCCCGGCCCGCCGACGACCCCTCGCCGCAGCGTTCGCGGGCCACGATGGCCGCCATCCAGCACGGCACCCGCACCGCCCGTGCCGCCACCCCACACCCGGACGTGCCTCCCCCAGCTAAGGAACAGCAGTGATGACGCAGCACACCGAGACCGAGCGCGACCTCAACTGGCTGCTGGACCAGCTGGTGGCCCGGGTCCCGGAGACCCGGCACGCCATCGTCCTGTCCGAGGACGGTCTGCTGGTCGGGCTCTCCCAGGGACTCGACCGGGCCGACGCCGAGCACCTGTCGGCCATCGCGTCCGGCCTGCAGAGCCTCGCCCGCGGCGCCGGCCAGCGGTTCGGCGGTGGGCGGGTGCGGCAGACCGTGATCGAGATGGACCAGCTGTTCCTCTTCGTCACCACCGCGGGCCAGGGCGCCCGGCTCGCCGTGCTCACCAGCGAGGCGGTCGACGCCGGACTGATGGCCTACGAGATCAACATGCTGGTCAAGCAGGTCGGCCAGTACCTCACCGCAGCGCCGCGCAGCGACGCAGGCCAACCGGATGCGGGTGGCGGTGCGTGACCGTCGACGCCGCCGAGGCCTGGTTCTTCGACAAGGAGGCCGGCCACCTGGTCCGCCCCTACGCCATCACCAACGGGCGCACCGGTCCGGTCCGTGAGGGCTTCGCGCTGATCACCCTGGTGGTCACCGCGGACCCCCTCGCGGACACCAGCCGGATGACGCCCGAACCGGCCGCGATCCTGGACCTCTGCCGTGAGCGGCCGCTCGCGGTCGCCGAGATCGCGGCCGTCCTGGACCTCCCGGTGAGCGTGGTCAAGGTGCTGCTGGACGACCTCGCGGAGGCCCGGATGATCCTCACCCGGGCGCCCGTCGAGCTCGCCGAGGCACCGGACATCGCGTTGATCCAGGCCGTGATCGAGGGCGTCCGCCGGCTCTGACCGGTGGTCCGCCGCTCCGGCCGCTCGTCCGCCCCGCCTCCCACCTCTCCCCCGTTCCCCTTCCAGGAGATCCGACGTGACGACCCAGAGCCTGGTGCCGGGCGCGGTCAAGATCCTCGTCGCCGGCGGCTTCGGCGTCGGCAAGACCACCATGGTCGGCTCGGTCAGCGAGATCGAACCGCTGCAGACCGAGGAACGGATGACCCGCGCCAGCATCGGGATCGACAGCCTCGACGGCGTCCAGGACAAGGCGACGACCACCGTCGCGATGGACTTCGGGCGGATCACCGTCCGCGAGGACCTGGTGCTCTACCTGTTCGGCACGCCGGGCCAGTTCCGCTTCTGGTTCATGTGGGACGACCTGGCGCTCGGCGCGCTCGGCGCCATCGTGCTGGCCGACACCCGGCGGCTGGAGTCCAGCTTCGCCGCCGTCGACTTCTTCGAGCAGCGCGGCATCCCCTTCGCCGTCGGCGTCAACTGCTTCTACGGGCGCCGTGAGTGCGCCCCCGAGGACGTCCGCCGCGCGCTGGACCTCGACCCGGACGTGCCCGTGCTGCTCTGCGACGTCCGGGAGCGCGCGTCCAGCAAGGAACTGCTGCTCGCCCTCCTCGACCGGGTCCACCGGAACGCGCTCGCCGCGCACCGGTGAGGCCCGGCCGGGGCGTCAGGCCTTGGCCTGGGCCGCCGGGATCAGCTCCAGGTCGTGCAGGGCCCGGACCAGCGGCGCCAGTTCGGGGAGGTCGGCGGCCTCGGTGAGCGTCGCCTCCAGGGTCGCGTCGTGCAACGGGCGGGCCGCCGCGAGCAGTTCGCGCCCCTGCGGGGTCAGCTCGGTGTAGATGCCGCGCCGGTCGTCCGCGCAGAGGTAGCGGCTGAGCAGCCCGCGGTCCTCCAGCCGGCTCACCAGCCGGGTGGTCGCGCTGCTGCTCAGCGCCGCCGCGCGGGCCAGCTGCTGCATCCGCATGTGCCAGCCGTCCTGCCGCGACAGCGCCTCCAGCACCGTGTACTCGACCACCGACAGCCGGTGCTCCGCCTGCAGCGCCTTCTCCAGCGCCGAGTCGATCAGCCCGTGCAGTGCGGCGAGCGTCCGCCAGCCGCCGGCGCGGATCTCGGCGGCGTCGTCCTGGATCCCCATGGCTCGCCCCTCTCTGCTCGGGTCCTGCTCTGGTCGTGCTCGGTGTGCTCGGGTGTGCTTGCGGGGGAAACGCCCTCCCCCGCCCAATTATGCCATTCTGCGCGGCTTACCTGCTTGTGCAAATAGTTCTCCTTATGGCCGGACCGGGGCGGCCCCGGCCGGGGCCGCCTGCGGCGGAGCGGACCAGGCGGTCGCGCAGAGCGCCGAGGCCAGCTCCTCCTCGTACCAGGCCGCCGCCAGCCAGGCGGCCGCGAAGGCGCCGTGATCGTCCGCCACCACCCGGCCGAAGACGTCACGCGGCTGGTCCACCGCCGCCGCGAGCAGCCCGTCCAGCAGCGCCGCACCGGTGGCCAGCCCCGCCGACCGCATCCGGGCCCGGTCGCCGCCGACCACCCGGGTGCCGCCGAGCGCCAGCGCCGCCCGGCCGCCGGTCACCGCCTGCCCCACCCGGCGGGCCAGCAGGTGCACGGGGGTGGCCGGTTCGTCCGCGAGACCGGGCGCACCGAACGGTGCGGGCGCAGCGGACCCGGCCGGGCCGGCGGGCGGGAGGGCGAGGTCGGCCGTCTGGAGCCGCTCCAGGCCCAGGTTGACCCGGCCCGCCCGGTCGGCGGGCAGCGCGAGCGCGGGCTCGCCGCCTGCCGGCCCGCCGCCCGGGGACGCCGACGCGGCGGCAGCGTCGGCGCCCGCCGTGGGCGGCAGGCCGACGGCCAGCAGCCGCAGCTCCGGGCGGGCCGCGCGCTCCAGCTGGCCGATCACCCGCAGCCGCAGGCCGGGGGCGGTGGCGAGCAGCGCCAGGTTCCCCCGGTACGCCAGCCCCGGGTGGTCGTGCGCGGCGCGCAGCGCCACCACCACGCCGTCGCACTCCGCCAGCAGCCGCTGCTCCCCGCCCGCCCCGTACGGCACCGCGCCGAGCAGCGTCACGTCCAGGAACAGCAGCTCGCTCCCGGCCGGCCTGACCTCCGCCGGCACCGCCGCCGCGGCGAGCGCCCTCGCCACCTGGGCGGCCGGCGGCTCGCCCCAGAGCCCGGCGAGCGGCTCCGCCGTCCAGGCCGCGCCCGCCGCGCGGACCGCGCGGACCGAGGCGCCCGCCCCGAGCCGTCCGGCCGCCGACCTGGTCGCCCCCTGCACGGCCAGCCCGGCCCGGGTGAACTCGCGGTGGCTGAGCATCGCGTCCCCCAGCCGCACCGCCCGGTTCCCGGCCCCGACCGCCTGTGGCGCCGCCCCGGAGGCGTCGCTGTGCGGCATGACCTCCGCCATCGTGTGCAGCCCGCCGCCCGCGTCCACCGCCCAGGTGAGCACGCCCGCGTGGGTGGCCGTCAGCACCGGCTCGGCGAACAGGCCGTAGAGCCGCAGGCCGCCCGCAGGCGCATAGGCCTGGCGGGCCGTTCCGCGCAGCTCCGCGACGCCCGGCGCGGCCGATGGGGCCGGCGGGACCGGTGTTGCTCCCGTCGGCGCTGCTTCCGTCGGCGTCGCTTCCGGCGTGGCGGCGAGGGCCAGGGCGGTGCTGAGGCCGAGGAGTTCGCGCAGGCCGGCCGTGAGGTCGGCGAGCCGGTGGTCCGGCGCGCCCGACCGGGCGGCGCGGATCCGGGTGACCACCGCCACCGCCGAAGCGGCCGGTCGGTGCAGACCGGCCAGCCGGGCCCGGTGGGCCGCGCGCAACAGCTCCGCCTGGAGCACCGCGCCCGCGCCGCCGGTGCCCGCCGCCAGCACGGCGGCGCTCACCCGGTGCAGATGCGCGGCGGCGGTCCGCTCGGCGATGGTGAGGGCCTCGGCGGGCTCGGCGGGCCCGGGCGGGGAGGTCGGGGCGGCCCGGTCCGTCCGTCCTGCCCGGTCGGGCTGGTCCGGCTGGTCGGGCTGGTCCGGCTGGTCGGACCGGTCGAGTCGGTCGGACGGCGGGGTCCCGGTGGTCTCGCCGTTCCCGTCGGCGAGCGGCTCGTCGTCGGCGAGCGGGCAGACCGTGACCGCCGCGGCCCGGTGCACGCAGGCGGGCGCCAGCAGGCAGCCGCAGCGCACGTCCGCCTGGTCGGCGACCACCCCTCCCGGTGCGTGCAGGACGAGCACCGTCTCCTCGTCCACGGCGATCCGCCAGTCCTCGCCCGTCCGCTCCACCGGCCGCTCGGCCAGCTTGGCCGCCGCGCCGTCCAGGCGCTTCTGCAGCCGCGCCGACAGCCCGGAGACCACCTCGGCGACCACCTCGGGCCGGACCGCCGGCCACGGCACGTCCGTCCCGCTCTCCGTTCCCGCCACTGCCCCTGCCATCTCCGTCATCGGACCTTCTCCCCCACCCAGCGGGCCAGTTCCAGCGGGCTGAGCGCCGCCACCGGCATCCCGGCCGCGACCAGCTGGCCCGCGACCGCCTTCGAGTACCGGGCCGCCCCGGTGTCGTCCAGTGCGGCGCAGCCCAGCAGGTGGCAGCCGGAGTCGACCAGCGCCCGGGTCTGCGCGAGCAGCCCGCCGACCGGGCCGCCCTCCTCGAAGTCGCTGACCACCGCGATCAGCGTGCGGGACGGCACGGTCACCAGACCCCGCGCGTACTTCAGGCCGGCCGCGATGTGCGTGCCGCCGCCGATCCGGACCTCCAGGAGCAGGCCCAGCGGGTCCGTCACCTGGTCGGTCAGGTCGACCACCTCGGTGGAGAAGGCGACGAAGTGGGTGCTCAGCGAGGGCACTCCGGCCAGGATCGACGCGGTCAGCGCCGCCCAGACGGTCGACGCCTCCATCGAGCCGGACACGTCCACGACCAGGATCAGCCGCCAGTCGGACGCCTGGCGGGCCCTGGTCCGGAAGACCGGGCGCTCCGGGACGATCACCATGGCGCCGGGTTCGCCACCGGGTTCGCCGCCGGACGGCCCTCCGGCGGGGTCGGCCGGGCGGGCGGTGGCGAGATTGGCCCGAATGGTCCGGTGCAGGTCCAGTCCGCCGCCGGGGCGGCGGCTCGGGCGCGGCACGCTGATCCCGGTGAGGGCGGGGCGCAGCCTGGTCGCCAGCTCCCGGCTCAGCTCGTCGACCAGGCGGCGGACCAGCGGTCGCAGCCCGGCCAGCCGGGCCTCGGGCAGGCCGCCCGCGTGCTCCAGGACGGTGCGCAGCAGGTCGACCGACGGGCGGACGGCGCCCGGGTCGATCGCCTCCAGCGCGTCGCCGCGGCCCCGGGCGACGGCGGCCGCCAGCACCTCCTCGCGAAGGCCCGGACCGAACAGGGCGGTCAGTTCCTCGGACCACTCGCGCACTCCCGGGTAGGGCGCCTCGCGCCCGCCCCGGTTGCCGCCCGCGCCGCCGCGGCCGTCCAGGCCGGGGCCGGAGCCCTCGCCGTGTCCGGTGCCGTACAGCTCGTCGAGCGCGGTCGCGAGGCGGGCGGCCCGGCCGCCGAGGCCGCCGCTGCCCGGTCGGCCGAGCAGCAGCCGCCAGCGCTCGGCCGGGGCGAGGGCGTGGGTGGCGGCCGGTGTTGCTGCCGATTCCGTCGCCGTCACCGGTGCCGTCGCCGGTGTCGGTGTCGGTGTCGGTGCCGGTGCCGGTGCCTCGGAGGTGGGCACCGGGAGGAGGGCGGGGAGCAGCCCGCGACGGGCGAGCGCGGCGCGGGCTGCCAGGTCGGCGCGCGACCAGTCGGCGAGCAGCGCGGGCGGCACCTCCGCGGGCAGCGTGTCCAGACGGGTGCCCAGGCCTTCCTCGACGATGTCCAGCAGCCGGTCCCGGGCGGCCGGGCTGAGCGTGTCGAATCCGCCGCGCAACGCGGGCAGGCGGTCCAGGAAGGCGTTGTCGGGGAGGGTGACCACCCGTTCGAGTACTGGTTCGAGCACTCCGGGGGCGGTCGAGAACAGCCCTTCGGCGGCCGTGAGGAGTCCGACCAGGGACCGTTCGAGAGTGTGCCGGGCATCGGGTCCGGTGGCGCCGTCGACCCAGGAGGCGGCCCGGTCGCCGAACACCGCAGGCTCCTCCTGCCGGAGCAGCACGCGCACCGCCCCGGCCGCACCGCGCACCAGGGGGCTTCCGGCGTCCGCGAGTTCGGCCAGCGCGTGCCGGAGCCGGACGCCCCCGGAGAGGTCCGCCCGTCGCGCCAGCTCCACCAGCGCCCGGGCGTCGTCCGCCTCGTCCGACCCGCCGAGCCCCTCCAACTGCCGCACCGCCGCCACGGTCAGCACATCGGCCGCCGCCGCCAGCGCGGCGAGAACCGGATCCCCCGAACCGCCGGTCGACGCGGCCGGGGAGCCCCCACCGGATGCGGTCACGCCCCCGGTCTCCACCACCGATGCGCCGACATCAGCCGCACCGCCAGGCGACACGGCCACCGCCGGCCCACCAAGCACCAGTCCAGGAACCCCCGGATCACCCGCAGGCGAGGCGCCCGCAGATCCGACGGCCCCACCGGTCGGCCCAGCGTCCACGAGGCCGCCCCCAGCCGTCCCGGCCGGTGCGGCCGGCGAAGTAGCCGCAGGTTCCGACCCCGCCACCGGCAGGGCGGCCACGGACGCCGGGACGGCATCGGGCGACCCGGGCACGGGGGCCGGGGGCTGGTGGGTGGCGGTGAGGCGGTCGAGGAGGGCGAGGGCGTTGAGGAGGTCGGGGAGGGTGCCGCTGGTGGGGAGGACGGCGGTGAGCTGGGTGAGGCGGGTGTCGGTGAGGGCGGGGAGGCCGCAGGCGGCGGCGTCGGCGAGGCCCTGGAGGACCTCGCGGGCGGTGGGGCCGTCCGCCTGCTGTTCGCGGCGGAGCCGTTCGCGCAGCGCGCCCTCGGCGGCCTGGGCCGGAGTGACGCCGCGGGTGCCGGCGACGGTGAGCAT
Organism: Kitasatospora sp. NPDC001527; assembly: GCF_040298605.1. Taxonomy (NCBI): domain Bacteria; kingdom Bacillati; phylum Actinomycetota; class Actinomycetes; order Kitasatosporales; family Streptomycetaceae; genus Kitasatospora; species Kitasatospora sp. NPDC001527. Next base: position 130,834 of record NZ_JBEPAM010000010.1, read on the forward strand.
GGCGGCGACGGCCGGGGTCCAGCGGACGCGCCAGCGCGTGGTGAGGGTCTCGGTGCCGCCCGCGCCGGTGGTCTCGACGGGTTCCGCGTAGGGGACGCCGCAGGCGGTGAGGCGGTGGAGGAGGAGTTCGCGGCGCCGGTCGAGGGGTGAGCGCAGCGGGTCGAGCCGCAGTTCGCGGGGGGCGGGCTCGGCGTTGTCGCCGGGGCCGGGCAGGCCGAGGTCGGCGAGCAGCTGCTCGACGGCGGGGGCGAGGCCACTGCGCGGGGCGGCCGGGGTGGGCTCGCCGGTGCGGGTGCCGACCAGGACCTTCTCCAGCGCGCGGGCCACCGCCCGGCCCCGGCCGAGGGGTTCGCCCTGGGCGAGGACGGTCTGCACCGCCTCGACGAGTTCGCCGCGCCCGGGGGCCGCGAGGGCGCGCAGCCGGGCGAGGTCGCCGGCGAGCCGGACGATCTCGCGGGCGTCGGCCGGGCCGGAGGGGTGGTCCTGGGCGCGCAGGGCCTCGCAGATCCGGACGGCGGTGCGGACGAGTGCCTCGGTGAGGCGGTCCGGGTCGCCGGCGGCGTCGAGCACGGTGTGCTGCCACTCGGGGTCGCGGATGCCGGCCGGGTAGCCGGAGCGGGCGTCGAGGAGGGGGTAGGTGTACGGGATCAGGGAGACGGTGTGACGGGCGTCCGGGGCCGGTTCAGGGGCGGGCTCGGGAACGGGCTCGGGGGCGGGCTCGGGAACGGTCTCGGCCGGGGTGAGCGCGGGGGCGTGGAAGGCGCCGATGACGGCGGCGACCCGGCGCCCGCCGGTGCCCGCCTCCCGCAGACGCTCCCGCATCCAGGCCTCGCGCCGCAGGTCGTAGGGGTCGACGCCGGGGCCGTCCTCGGCGTCGCGGCGCAGCGCCCAGCCGACCAGCAGCGCGGCGCGCCGGACGGCCTCCGGAGTGGAGCCGGGGGCGGCGGTCTCGACCAGGCGGTCCCAGAGGTCCTCGTCGTCGTCGCGCCCGGTGAGGCGGTGGCGCAGCGCGTCGGCGACGCCGGGGCGGGCATCGGGGCCGGTGCGGGCGTGCTCGCGTTCGGCGTACCGGTCGCGGACGGCGAGGGGCAGGTCGCAGGCGATGGTCTCGACGCCGTGGCGGCGGGCCCAGCGCAGGGCGGCGAGTTCGGGCGAGAAGTCGGCGAAGGGGTAGAAGGCGAGCCCGGTGCCGTGGCCGGCCTCGGCGCCGATCCCGTCGGCGCTCCCGTCCGAGCGGTCGGCGGCGGGGGCGGCGGCGAGGGCGACCGGGGCCTTGGTGGCCTCGTCGGCGAGCAGGTCGAGCCAGGGCTGGAACTCGGCGGGCAGCTCGACCAGCAGCACCTCGGGCGCGGCGGCGTCGAGCAGGGCGGGCACGACGGCGCTGAGCGAGGGCGCGTGGTGGCGCACCCCGATCAGGTAGGGGCCGGGCGTGTCGAGGCCGGACGCGGCCAGTCGGGTGGCCTGGGCCTCGACCGTCCCGCGCGGGTCGTCGAGGCCGGGGCCCGCTCCGCCGGGCGGCACCGCGCTGCTCATGTGTTCACCTCTCGGTGGGAGTTCAGGGGTTCGGGAGTTCGGGTGTGGAGGAGTCCGGGTGTGCGGGGCGGCCGGCCCGGCGCCGCGGCGGGCGCCGGGCCGGCCGGGGCTCAGTGCTCCAGGGCGGAGCGCAGGTCCCACAGGGTGCGCCAGGTGGCGGCGCCCTGTTCGGCACGGCGGCGGACCGGGCCGTCCCAGTAGCCGAGCAGCCGGGCGGCGTCGGCGGGGTCGTCCTTGCGGACGACGCCGATGAGCTGGCCGGGCAGCCGGCCGAGCAGGTCGCCGCCGTCGGGCAGGTAGGCGGCGGTGACGCCGAGGGCGGTCGCCACCGAGACGGCCTCGGCGGTGCTCATCACGGTGGAGGGGCGCTCGACGTCCCAGCCCTCGGTGGAGCGCCCGGTGCGCAGGTCGCGGAAGGCGGTGACCAGGGCCTCCAGCACCGCGTCGTCCACCGCGTAGGCGGCGCCGGCGCGGGCGACGGCGGCGGTGGACTGGCGGCGGACCAGGTCCACCTCGGCGGCGAGGCTGCCGATCGGGCCGACCGTCTCGAAGTTGAACCGGCGCTTGAGGGCGGCGGACATCTCGCTGACGCCCTTGTCGCGCAGGTTGGCCGTGGCGATCAGGGTGAAGCCGGGGACGGCGTGCAGCTGGCCGTCGGGGGTGCCGGCGAGTTCGGGGACGGCGACCCGCCGCTCGGAGAGCAGCGAGACCAGGGCGTCCTGGACCTCGGGCAGGCAGCGGGTCACCTCCTCGACGCGGGCGACCGCGCCGGTGGTCATCGCGGTGAGCACCGGCGAGGGCACCAGGGCGTCGCGGCTGGGACCCTTGGCGAGCAGCAGGGCGTAGTTCCAGCCGTACTTGAGCTGGTCCTCGGTGGTGCCGGCGGTGCCCTGGACGGTGAGCGCGCTGCTGCCGCAGACGGCGGCGGCGAGGAGCTCGGAGAGCATCGACTTGGCCGTGCCGGGCTCACCGACCAGCAGCAGACCGCGCTCGCCGGCGAGGGTGACGACGCAGCGTTCGACCAGGGCCCGCTCGCCGACGAACTTCTGCTCGATCGCCAGGCTCTTGCGGCCGGCCTTGAGCTTCTCGCCGCCGCTGCCCATCACGAAGGTGACGACGGCGCGCGGGGTGAGCCGCCAGCCGGGCGGGCGCGGGCCGGAGTCGTACGCGGCGAGGAACTCCAGTTCGGCGGCGTAGCGCTCCTCCGGCAGGACGACCTGCCGGGCGGCGGACCCCGGCGCAGCGGTGGAGGTGGACGTGGTGGTGGTCATCGGCGGGCCTTCCTGCGCTTGCCGGTCTGGAGCTGTTCGAAGCCGGGGGCGTCCCCGTCGGTGACGCGCTGCCAGGCCCGGGTGAACAGCTCCGGGACGGGCAGCTTCGGCAGTGCCGCGTGGTGGGTGGGCAGCGGGTAGAGGCCGGCCTTCCAGGTCTCGACGGGCAGGCCGGGGGCCTTGGCCTCCTGCCAGCCGCCGGGGAGGAAGAGGGTGCGCCCGGCGCGGGCCCGCTTGGCCTCCACGACCAGCCCGGAGGCGAGGAGTTCGGCGCGTGCCTTCTTCAGCCGGGCCGGCTTCCAGCCCGTCCAGCGGGCGACGTTGCGGTCGGTGGGGTCGGGCAGGGCCAGCAGCTGGAGGTAGACGACGGCGGCGTCCTCGCCCAGCTCGTGGGTCTTGGCGACCTCGGTGACCAGCTCCGGCACGGTGAGCAGCGGGTGGTGCGCCCAGACCTCGGCCCCGGCGTCGGCTCCGGCCCCGACGTCGGCCCCGGCGCCGGTGTCGCCGGCGTCGGCCGTCCCGGGGAGGTCCGGCAGGGCGGCCAGCCGGTCCAGGCCGCCGTCCAGGAGGGCGGCGAGCACGGACCGCTGGCGGGCGAGCCAGTGGCTTTCGGCCAGGCCGGTGAGCAGTTCCAGTGCCGGGTCCTGCGGCCCGCTGACGCCCGCGGGGCGCCACCAGATGTACTCCGCCTCGTCGTGGCCGGGCGACAGCACCACGGCCTCGCCGCAGCGGACCAGTCCGTCGGCGTCGGCGCCGCCCTCGGCGGGCAGGCCGAAGCGGGTGCGCAGCACGGCGGCCAGCGGCTCGCCCTTGCTGTTGCGGCGCAGGTCGAAGGCGAGCAGCAGCCCCGGGTCGGCCAGGCGGGTGCGCAGCGCCCGGACGGCCGGGGCGAGCAGGGCCCGCAGCGGGCTGTTCCAGGACAGCCGGTAGGCGAGCCAGGCGAGGGCGTCGGCGAACTCGGACAGGGTGCTGTAGTCCGGGAGGGCGTCCGCGTCCTCGGGCAGCAGGCTGAGCTTGCCGGCGTCCCCCACGGGGGTCAGCCGCTGGCGGGTGGTGCGGCTCAGCCAGGGGGTGGTCGCGGCGTTCAGGATCTCCTCGATCCGCTGGACGCTCGCACCGCTGACGGCGGCCTGGTCCTGGTCGGACAGGGTGACGATCCGTCCGAGGCGCTGGATCCAGCGGGCGGCTCCGGCGGCGCTGTCCGGGCCGGTGGTCCAGAGCTCCTCCGGGTCCTCGGGCAGCAGGGCGGCCCAGGTCTCGGCGAGGACGGACCGCTCGTGCCCGCGCAGCCAGTTGCGGGCGGCCTTGGCCTCGGCGGCCTTGAGGCCGTACTCCTTGAGCGCCTCGGCGGGCAGCCCGGCGCCGTACCACTGGATGAGCGCGTCGGTGGGGCTGAACAGCAGGGTGGAGCGGACGGCGCCGATGCCGGTGCGCTCGCCGAAGTCGGCGGCGCGGTCGGCACGGTGGGTGATGGCGCCGCGCTCGGCGAGGAGGGCGGTGAAGCGGGCGACCCAGGCGGCGGTGACGCTCTCCTCCGTGGTGCGCTCGAAGGCGGTGCCGAAGTGGGCGACCGGGCCGAACTCGCCGCTCGGGTCGTGGTCGGCGGCGAGCCAGAAGACCTGGTCGTCGATGTGGTGGCTGCAGCCGAGGATGATCACGGTGCGCTCGCCGTGCCGCCAGACCTGGCCGGCCCGGCGCTCGTGCCTGTCCTCCTTGCTCAGCCCCTCGGTGAGCGGCTCGGTGAGCCGGATCTGGCGCAGGGTGGCACCGCGGTCGGCGAGCGGCCCGGCGGTGAGCTCGGCGAGCAGCAGCACGAGCGAGGCCCGGTGCTCGTCGGAGGTGAGCGGGGCGGCGGCCGCGTAGGCGAGGACGCCGACCTGGCCGAGTGCGTGCAGCCAGCCGTGGTGGGTCTCGTCGCCGTGCAGATCGAGCTGCTGCGGGGTGCTCCAGCCGTCGCCGTCGGCCGCGGGGGGCTCGGCGAGGACGGCGGTGACCGTCCGGAGGTTGTTGAGCACGCGGTAGTTGACGCTGCGGTCCCAGGAGCGGCCGAAGCCCCCGATCCCGGGCAGCAGCAGGGTGGCGGCCTCGCCGAGCTCGTAGTCGGTGCCGTGCTCGGGCCGGTAGGCGTACCTCGGGGCGCCGGAGGAGCCGGTGGTGCGGGGGGCGTCCTCGGGCTGCGGGAGGTAGCGGGCGACCGTGTCGAGCAGGTTGGCGGCGGCGCGGGCGAGGCCGGTGACGCCGGCCAGCACGCGCCGGTGGGTGATGCCCGGCAGGGCCTGCGCGACGGCGTCGAGCGGGAGGTCCTCGGCGGCCTTGCCGCTGCTGACCACGGGCCGGCGCACGCCCTGGACGGTGATCCAGCGCTGATCGGCGGCGGCGACCGGCTCGGCGTCGGCCGGCCAGGCGGCGTCGATGAGCCGGGCGGCCTGCTCGTCGGTGACGGTGCGCAGCGCCGTGGAGGCCTGCTCGTCGCGCGGGCGCAGGGCGTGCCAGTGGGCGAGCGGCGGCACGACGGCGGTGCCGGCCGCGTCCAGGCCGCCGGGGCGGCCGGGTTCGACATCGGCGGTGCGGCCGGTCGGGTCGGCGGTGACGGTGCCCTCGGTCGCGGAGTCCTCGGTGGGCAGGCCGAGGACGAGGTGGTGCTGGTGGCCTTCCTGAACCAGCGGGCGCCCACCACCGGGCAGGGCGAGCCGGGCGCACGGGTGGATCCGGCCGCCGGAGTTGTCGAGGACGAGCGTGGTCCCGTCGGCGGTTCCGGTGGTGACCCGGGAACCGTCGATCCGCACCCAGTGGCCGAGGACGGTGCCGTCGGTGCCGAGCGGGGTGTCCTCCAGACCGGGCTGGAGCGGCAGCATCCTGGTGCGGTTGAGTTCGAGGCGGCCCGCCGCGGCGCCGGCGGCGATCCGCGGCGGCTCGGAGACGCGGCCGACGGTGCCGGTGGCGGCGTCGAGTTCGTGCAGGACGTAGCCGCGGTTCCAGCGGCCGGCCCAGTGGCCGGTGCCGTCGGAGAGGACGTGGTCCTGGTCGGGCACCTGGGTGTCGCCGACGTGCAGCGGGCGGTGGCCGCCGGTGCGCCCTCCGCCGGGCAGCGGGATGGACGCCGTGTTGATCTCGTCGCTGCCGCCGTAGTAACGGGCGATGTTCTCGCCGCCGAGTTCGAAGGTCTCGGTGGGCCGGCCGGACCAGTAGGCGTGCTGCTTGCCGTCGTGGTACCAGGCGACCAGCAGTTCGCCGTCGGTGAAGCGGAAGTGGGCGTGCTGGTGGCTCTCCAGCTTGTGCGGGATGCGCAGGGTGTGTTCGAGCACGATGCCCTGCGGTCCGGCCACCACGACCTGGTTGCCGCGGCCGAGCACCAGGTGCGGCCAGGCCTCCTGCAGCACCAGCCCGTCGGGCAGGCTGCGGCCGCTGCCGAAGCCGGGGGTGTCGCCCTCGCCGGCGCCGAGCCGGACGAGCGCCTCCTCCAGGGCCGGCCAGGCGAGCTCGTCGAGGATGCCGCCCCGCAGGGCGCGGGCGAGCAGCCCGGCCACGTCGAGGCCGGCGATCCGCCGGGCGGCGGCCGGGTTCTCGTCACGGATGCCGGTGCGGTGGGGGCTCAGCCCGCGCAGCATCGCGGCGGCGCTCTCCAGGCCGCGGACGGTCTCCAGCTCGTCGGCCCGGGCGTCGGACCACTCGACGAACAGTTCGCGCAGTACCGGCCGGGCGGCCAGGCCCCGCCTGTCGACGGTCTCCCAGACGGCGGGGACGGCGGCGCGCAGGGCGGGCCGGAAGCGGGGGTCGGCGGCGATGGCGGCCAGGGTGCGGCCGTCGGCCGAGGAGGCGGCGACCCAGTGCTGGAGGAGGAAGGTGTGGTTGTCGGCCGGGTCGGCGACCGGAACGCCCTCGGCGAGCAGCAGGTCGAGGAGTTCGAGCTGGGTGGCGCTGCGGCGCACCCCGGTGAAGAGGTCGACCGGGACGGCCTCGGCGCGCAGCCGCTCCAGCATGCGGGTGACCAGGCCGATGGTCTCGGTGTTCAGGCCCCGGTCGCGCCAGCCGCGGCCGAGGTGGTTGGTCCAGCGCTGCAGCCAGGCGGCGGCCGGCTCGGGGTCCCCGGCCGCGTCCGCGCCGGCACCCGTGGCACCCGTGCCGGTGGCGGCGGCCGGGTCGGTGAGCAGCCGCTCGGCGCCGCTCTCGGCGAGCAGGGTGAGCCAGGCGGTGTCCTGGACGTCGGCGTCCTCGTTGCCGGACGGGGTGGGCAGCAGTTGCAGGAGGCGGGCGCGGACGGCGTCGTCGCGCTGCCCGAGGGCGACGACGGCGTCGTGCCAGACCTTCCAGAACGTGCCGGGCGCCCGGTTGACGGCGGGTGAGGCGAGCAGCTCGGCGAGCAGGTCGCGCTCGTGCTCCTCGCGGTCCAGGCCGGCGGCCTTGAGCAGAGCGCGGGCGTCCTCGGCGACCCCGGCGTAGGGGGCCATGCCGGCGGCGGAGCGCTCGGCGCACAGCTGGCGGAACCGCTGCCAGGCGGTCAGCGGGTCGAGCCGGGTGCTCAGCTCCTTGACGTACTGGCGCAGCGCCTTGACGCTGAGCGCGCCGGCCAGGGCGAACTCCAGGAACACGGCGCGCAGCCGCTCCTCGTCGACGGCGAGGCTGTGGGTGCGCTCGGCCTCGCGGGCCTTGCCGAAGAAGGTGCTGGCGTAGGTCTGGTTGCCCTGTTCCAGGAAGATCCGGCCGACCTGCTCGCAGTAGGTGGGCAGGAAGTGCGGAACGGCGCGGCCGAGCCGCACGGCCAGCTCGTCGAAGCCGTCCTTGGCGTGGCCGGGCTTGGACTTGGCCTGGCGGGCGAGCCGCTCCATCTCCTTGACCAGGGCGAGCGCGTGGTGGCCGTTGGCCGGGTCGTGGACCAGCGCCCAGGCGGGGAAGCCGAGCGCCTCCTGGCGGACCTGGCCGACCTCGACCGGCTCCACCGCGGGGGCGAGCCCGAGGAAGTCGACGGCGGCGTCCTCGGCGGGGCCGAGCGCGCCGGGGACCAGGCGCACGACGCGGCGCCCGTCGAGGGCGGGGTGGGCGTAGGTGCGGGCGGTGAGGACGTCGGCGGCGCTGTCGGGGGCGCCGGCGCCGGGCAGGGTGCCGGGGGCGAGGACCGCCCCGGCCTCCAGCAGGCGCTCGTGACGGGCTCTGTCGCCGGGCGCACCGGTGGTGCGGTCGGGTCCGGTGGTCGTGCTCATGCGGCTTCCTCCCCTTCGATCGTGCGGCCGGCGTACAGTGCGGCGGCCATCCGCATCCCCTCGGACCAGGCGACCGGTCCGACCTCGGCCAGCGGCAGGACCTTGCCGTCCGGGCCGGTCCAGCTGAGCGCGCCCGTCTCGCACTCGTCGTACTCGTAGTAGTCGCCGACCCAGACCCGGGCCTCCAGGTCGCGGCCGTCCTCGACGACGGGCAGCACGGCGTGTCCGCCGCGGACCCGGTAGCCGAGCCGGGCGCAGCGGCCGAGCAGGTCGCGCAGCGCGGCGTAGTGCCCGCCGGCGTAGGTGGTGACCTCGGTGCCGGCGGTGTCCGCGGGCCGGTGCCAGACCTCCCGGTACAGCTGCTGGACCTGCTGGGAGACGCCGAGTTCGACGGCGAACTCGCGCAGCTCGTCGAGGTCCTCGAGCAGGACGGGGTGGGGTATCCGCAGTTCGCCGTCGGTGAGGCGGACGGTGTCGCCGTCGAGGTCGACCAGGCCGAGGCCGCGCTCGGCGTCGGCGCCGCGCAGGAAGCCGGCGACGGCGCCGTCCGGCCCGGTGACCACCAGGTCGCGCAGTACCTCCTGCCACGCCTCGTCCGCCCAGACGGCGGTGACGACGGCGGCGGGCACGGGCAGCGAGCGGACCATCCACCGCTCGACGCTCTCCCGGCAGCCGCGCCGGTGCGCCTCCAGCCACTCGGTGAGCTGCTTGAGCCCGACGACCACCGGATCGTCGTTCAGCTTCGGCGGGACGGCTTTCAGCTGACGGCCGGCCGCGTTGCGGCAGACCACCTTGCCCTCCTCGTCGAAGGCGACTTGGTATCCGCCCGTTCCCGTTTCCACCCACGCCACGGCCGCGCTCCTCCCAGTCGGTCAGTGATGGGAGGAACGTAACGGGGCACACTGACAACCGAACCGGCAGGGAGGGGTACTGACCGGTAGGAAGCGTCGCATCCCGGGTCGAACCACGTTCAAACCGCTCGAACAGGTGATCCAGTACCGCTCGCGGTCACCCGGAATCGACGGTCAGCCGCCGGTGGTGACGGTCAGCCGCAGGATCCGGTCGTCGCCGGGGCGAGGCTCGCCCCGGCCGTCGGTGTTGTCGGTGAGCAGCAGCAGGGTGCCGTCCCGGTCGGCCACCACGGTGCGCAGACGGCCGTACACCCCGGAGAGGAAGTCCTGCGGCGGGGCGGCGGGGCGCTCGCCGTCCAATGGGATCCGCCAGAGCCTCCCGCCGCGCAGCGCGGCCATCCAGACGCCCCCGGCGGCGTGGGCGATGCCGCTCGGCGAGGCGTCGGCGGTGTGCCACTGGGCGACCGGGTCGGTGAACCCCGGGCGGCCGGCGGCGCCCTCGACGGTCGGCCAGCCGTAGTTGCCGCCGGAGGTGATCAGGTTCAGCTCGTCCCAGGTGTCCTGGCCGAACTCCGAGGCCCAGAGCCGCCCCTGCGGGTCCCAGGCCAGGCCCTGGACGTTGCGGTGGCCGAGCGAGTACACCGGCGAGCCGGGGAACGGGTTGCCGGGGGCGGGGGCGCCGTCCGGGGTCAGCCGCAGCACCTTGCCGCCCAGGGAGTCGCGGTCCTGGGAGAGCGGGCGCTCGTTGGCGTCGCCGGTGCCGGCGTACAGGAAGCCGTCCGGACCGAAGGCGATCCGGCCGCCGTTGTGCCGGGAGCCGTGCGGGATCCCGCTCAGCAGCACGGCCGGATCGCCCAGTTGGGAGCCGGCCGGACGCGCCGGGTCGTAGTCGAGGCGGGCGATCCGGTTGTCGGAGGCGGTGGAGAAGTAGGCGTAGACGCGGTGGTCGGTGGCGAAGCCGGGCGACAGGGCGAGGCCGAGCAGGCCGCCCTCGCCACCGGCGGTGACGCCGGGGACGGTGCCGGCCTCGGTCCGGCTGCCGTCCTTCGCCGAGACGCGCACGATCCGGGCGTCGTCGCGCTCGGAGACCAGCAGGTCGCCGTCGGGCAGCACGGCCAGGCCCCAGGGCGAGGAGAGACCGTCGGTGACGGTGCCCACGACGTCCACCGAGACGGGAGCGCCCGGCGCGGGAGTCGGGGTCGGCGTCGGAGTCTGCGCGGTCGGGGCCGGGCTCGTCGGCGCGGACGTGGTCGGCGCGGGCTCGGAGGCGCCGGACGCGCCGGACGTCGTGGGCGGCACCATGGCGTGCCCGGGCGCGGCGGCCGAGGAGCAGCCGGCGGCGGTGGCCGAGCCGAGGACGAGGGCGACGAACAGGGCGGCGGAGCGACGGAGCATCGGTGACCCCTCCCGGGGACGCGGGCGCGGCGGCGGCACGGACGTCCGGTGGACGCCCGTCCAGCAGACCACACCCGGGACCGGGACCGGCCGAACCCCGCCGCGCCCGCCCGGCCGTCCGGGGGACCCCGGGCGGCGGCCGTCAGCCGACCGGGGAGGCCGCCGCCCGCTTCCCCGCGCGCGGCACGATCACCGGCGCGCCGTCCCCGGGGGCCGCGAGCACGTCGCTGTCGACGTCGTACAGCGCCCGCACCAGCGGCGCGTCGACCACCGCGCGCGGCGCCCCGCAGGCGACCACCTCGCCGCCGCGCATCGCCACCAGCAGATCGGCGTAGCGCGCCGCCGCCGCGAGGTCGTGCAGCACCATGACGACGGTGCGCCCGCCCGCCGCGACCTCGCGGACCAGCTCCAGCACCTCCACGGCGTGCCCGAGGTCCAGCGCGCTGGTCGGCTCGTCGAGCAGCACCACGGGGGCGTCCTGGGCGAGCACCATGGCGAGCCAGCAGCGCTGCCGCTGGCCGCCGGAGAGCCGGTCGAGGCGGCGCTCGGCGAACTCCTCGACGCCGGTGGCCCGCAGCGCCTCGGCGGTGAGCCGCTCGTCGTCGGCGGACCACTGCCGGAACAGGCCCTGGTGCGGGTGGCGGCCGTAGCGGACCAGCCCGGCCACGGTGACCGCCTCCGGCGCCTGCGGGCTCTGCGGCAGCAGCGCCACCCGGTGGGCGGCCTGCCGGGGGCGCAGCTTCCAGACGTCCTCGCCGCCGACCAGCACCCGCCCGGAGTCCGGCCGGTGGAGGCGGGCGATCGAGCGCAGCAGGGTGGACTTGCCGCAGCCGTTGGGGCCGACGATCGCGACCACCTGCCCGCCGGGCACGGTGAGGTCCACGCCGCCCAGCACCGGGCGTCCGGGGCCGTATCCGGCCCTGAGGCCCTCGACCGTCAACTCCATGGCGGGTTCCTTCGCTCGGGATGCGCTGGGGAGGGGAGAACGAGCCGGGCGGCGGACGCCCGGTGAGGGGGCGCCCGCCGCCGGCGGTCACTTGGCGCCGAGCGCCTTGCCGATGTCGCCGATCACGACGTCGGCCGCGAGCGGGCCGCCGCGGGTGGACCAGACCGAGCCGTCCACGGTCACGGTGTGGTTGTTCTTCACCGCGTTCAGCTCCTGGTAGGCGGGCTTGGACTGGACGTCCTTGAGCGCGGCCTTGCCGTCGTCGGTGAGGGTGGAGAGGAACAGCCAGTCGCCGTCGATCTCGTTGATCTTCTCCAGGCTCAGCGCCGGGGTGTGGGCGTTGCCGTCCTTGTCCTGGGCCTGCGGGCGGGTCAGGCCCATGTCGAGGGCGACGCCGCTGGCGAACTGCTTCTTCTCCATCCAGCTGGGGCCGGTCGGGTTCCAGCGGACGATGGAGACGGCCTTGCCCTTGTTCTCGCCCAGCTCGCCGCCGGCCTTGGCGGCCTTGGCGTCGTAGTCGGCGATGACCTTGTTGGCCTGGTCGAGCTTGTTGACGGCGTTTCCGATGCCGCGGAAGGACAGCTTCCAGTCGTCGGTCGGGGCCATGGTGACCAGGGTGGCCGGGGTGATCTCGCGCAGCTGCTTGAGCACCTGCTGGTCCTGCATGTCGCCGGCCAGGATCAGGTCGGGCTTGGCGGCGATCACCTTGTCCATGACGGGCTGGAGCAGGTTGCCGACCACCGGGATGCCCTGGACCTTGTCCTTCAGGTACGCCGGCGGCTCGTTGAGGCCCTGTCCGTTGGTGATGCCGGCCGGCTTGAGGCCGAGGGCGAGCACCGCGTCGAGGTCCTCCTGGGTGAGGGTGACGATGCGCTTGGGCTCGGCGGGGATCTCGACGGCGGTGCCGGTGGCGTCCTTGACGGTCCGCTTGCCGCCGGCCGCGTCGGCCGCCGGGCCGCCCGCGGCGGTGCTGGAGGCGGCGGAGGGCGAGCCCTCCGCGGAACCCTTGTCGGAGGAGCCCGAGGAGCCGCAGCCGACGAGCAGGAGCGTGGCCGCTCCGGTGGCGGCCAGCGCCTGGACCGCACGGCGGCGGGCGGGGTGGAGCGGGCTCTGGCGGGTCGACATGGAGGCCTCCGGGCAAGGGTGTTGCAGACGGGCGGTGCGGTCGGTGAGCGGTGGAACGGTGGCGCGGTGCCGCGAACCAGGGGCGGTCCGGACGGATCCGACGCCGGGTCGGACACCTGCCCGACCGCGATGACCATTAGGTTAGCCTTACCTTATGACATTGTCGCAAGTGGGTACCGCCGAGGCGGCCGACGCGGATCCCCCCGTCCCCGCCCCGCCGGCGGCCGAACGGTCCCGCCGCACCTCCTGGGCCGTCGCCGGCGGCATCCTGGCCGCCCTGCTCGCGCTCACCGCGCTCTCCCTGTCCGTCGGCGCGGGCGAGGTCGGCCCGGGCCGGGTGCTGGACTACCTGCTGGACACCGACGGCGCCCGCTCCGACAGCCGGCTCGCCCTGGTCGTCGGCGACCTGCGGCTGCCCCGCACCCTGACCGCCCTGCTGGTCGGCGCCGCCCTCGGCGTGGCCGGCGCCCAACTGCAGGCCGTCACCCGCAATCCGCTCGCCGAGACCGGCCTGCTCGGCGTCAACGCCGGCGCCTCGCTCGGCGTCGTGCTCGGCATCGCCGTCCTCGGCGTGCAGACCTCCTACGGCTACCTCGCCGCCGCCTTCGGCGGCGCCGTGCTGGCCAGCGGGCTGGTGCTGGCGATCGCCGGCAGCCGGGGCGGCGGCTCCCCGATGCGCCTGGTCCTCGGCGGCTCCGCCGTCGGCGCCACCTTCGGCGGCCTGACCGGCGTGCTGATCGTCAACTCCCCCGAGGCGTACGACCGCTACCGGGTCTGGGTGCTCGGCTCGCTGGCCGGCGTGGAGGGCTGGACGACGCTGCGCCAGCTCGCCCCGGTGCTCGGCGCCGGCTTCCTGGTCGCCCTGTTCACCACCCGGCCGCTGTCCGCGCTCGCGCTCGGCGACGACCTCGCCCGGGGCCTCGGCCACCGGCCCGGTGCCACCCGCGCCGCGGTCGCGCTCGCCGTCACCCTTCTCACCGCCTCCGCCGTCGCGCTCGCCGGGCCGATCTCCTTCCTCGGCCTGCTCGCCGGCTTCCTGGCCCGCGCCGCCGCCGGCCCCCGGGTCGGCCGGCTCACCCTGCTCGCCGGACTCGTCGGCGCGGCCGTGCTCACCGGCGCCGACGTGCTCGCCCGGGTGGTGGCCCGCCCGTTCGAGGCGCCGGTCTCGGTGATCGTCGCGCTGATCGGCGCGCCCACCCTGATCGCCATCGTCCGCTCCCGGAAGTCGGCCGCGCTCGGCATGGCCGACACCGCCCCCGACGCGCCCTCCGGCCGCGCCGGCCACGACGAGGAGAAGGCACCCCGGCCCGACCTGGTGATCCGGCGCGGCGCGCTGTCCGTCCTGCTCCCCCGCCGCAACGCACTCGCCGCGCTCGGCCTCGCCGCCGTCCTGCTGGCCGCCGTGGTGGTCTCCGCGCACGCCGGGCAGAGCGAACTCGGCCTCGGCCGCACCTTCCGGGCCGTCTTCGGCTACGGCGAGCGCCTCGACGTGCTGCTGGTGCAGAAGTTCCGGCTCGGCCGGATCGTCGCGGGCCTGGCCGCCGGCGCCGCGCTCGGCCTGGCCGGCTGCCTCACCCAGACGCTGGCCCGCAACCGGCTCGCCACCCCCGAACTGCTCGGCGTCAACGACGGCGCCACCGCCGCCGTGCTGATCTCGGTCACCGCCTCGGGCGCGTTCGGCGCCTGGTGGGCCGGGCCGATCGGCGCGCTGGTCGCCGTCGCCGTGGTCACCACCGTCTCCGGCGGCCTCGGCGCGCGCGGCTACCGGGTGCTGGTGGTGGGCCTGGCCATGTCGGCGCTCGCCTCCGCCGTCATCCAGGTGGCGATGGCCCGGCGCTCGCTCAGCTCGGCCTCCTCGCTGTACGTGTGGACCTCCGGCAGCCTCAACGGCCGCGACTACGAGGTGGCCACGCCGGTGCTGATCGGCCTCGCCGTGCTGGTGCCGCTCGCCCTGGTGGTGGCCCGCCGGCTGGCCGTGCTGCGCTTCGACGACAACGTGGCCTCCTCGCTCGGCGTCGACCCCGGCCGGGTCCGGCTCGCCTGCCTGCTGCTCGCCGTCGCGCTGGCCGGCCTCGCCGTCGGGGTCTGCGGACCGGTCGGCTTCGTCGCGCTGGCCGCACCGGTGATCGCCGGACGGCTGGCCGGCCCGGCCCGCGTCCCGGTGCTCGGCTCGGCGCTGGTCGGCGCGGTGCTGATCGTGCTGGCCGACACCCTCGGCCGGGTGCTGGTCTCCGGCGTCGAGATCCCGGTGGGCATCGTCACCACGGTGCTCGGCGGGCCCTTCCTGCTCTGGGTGCTGCTCGGCCGCAAGGGCACCCCGGCCTGACCGAACCGCATGACCGATCGACCCCGACCGCCCCACCCCGTTCGACCATCGAGGAGTTCTTTCCGTGCAGAGTGAACAGCCGGACACCGGGGACGGGTTCTGGGCCCGGGTGGCCGCCGAGGGCGCGCCGCTGGTCGACCCCGACCCCGAGGACCCGGCCTACCGGCGGGTCACCTTCGTCCTGCGCGACGAGCCGGGCGAGGAGCCGTACGACGCCGTGCTCGCGCTCGTCCACACCGTGACCGACAAGGACCGGCACGCCGGCGACCTCACCCCGCACCTGATGGAGCGCCGGGCCGGCGGCTGGTCGCGCACCTACCGGCTGCGCGCCGACCACCGGGCCTCCTACCAGCTGTACCCCGTGCGCGGCGCCGTCCCCGGCACCCGGCGGGCCGACTGGCTGCGGGTGCTGGACGGCGCCCGCCCCGACCCGCTCTGCGCCGGCGAGCACCTGCCCGCCCGCGACGGGCGCCACCCCTCCTCGGTGCTCGCCCTGCCCGGGGCGCCCGCCCAGCCCTACGCGCGGCGGCGCCGGGACGTGCCGCGCGGGCGCACCGTGCGCGCCGAGGTCGCCGGGCGGCGGATCGACGTGCACCTGCCCGCCGGGCACCGCGCCGACGCCGGCCCGTACCCGGTGCTGGTGCTGCTGGACGGCGAGATGTGGGGCGAGGTGCTGTCGTTCGGCGACACCCTGGACAACCTGACCGCCGAGGGCCTGCTGCCGCCGACCGTCGCCCTGTTCGTCCACACCATGGGCCCCGGCCGGCCGGAGGACCTCAGCTGCAACCCGGACTTCGTCGACCTGCTCGCCGACCGGATCCTGCCCTGGGCCGCCGCCGAGCACCGGGCCACCGCCGACCCGGCCCGCACCGTGATCGCCGGGCAGAGCGCGGGCGGCCTGACCGCCGCGTTCGCCGCCTTCCGCCGCCCGGCCCGGTTCGGCAACGCGCTTTCGCAGTCCGGCTCGTTCTGGTGGCCGGACGGCACCGAGTTCGACGGCGGCAGCGAGTGGCTGACCCGTCGGTTCGCGGCCACCGAGCGCGTCGGCGCCCGGTTCTGGATCGAGGTCGGCCTCCAGGAGTGGATGCTGCTCGCCCAGAACCGCCACCTGCGCGACGTGCTGACCGCCCGCGGCTACGACCTCGCCTACC
The DNA here is from genome assembly GCF_040298605.1 of Kitasatospora sp. NPDC001527. Taxonomy (NCBI): domain Bacteria; kingdom Bacillati; phylum Actinomycetota; class Actinomycetes; order Kitasatosporales; family Streptomycetaceae; genus Kitasatospora; species Kitasatospora sp. NPDC001527. The sequence continues at coordinate 146,630 of NZ_JBEPAM010000010.1, forward strand.
GCGAGTTCAACGGCGGGCACGACTACGCCTGCTGGCGCGGTGGCCTGGCCGACGGCCTGGTCCACCTGCTGGGCCCGGGCGGACCGGGCGGGCGCTGACCGGCGGTTCCGGCCGCCGGTCGGCGCCGTCGGTCGGCGCCGTCGGTCGGCGCCGTCGGTCAGAGCTCGACCTCCTTCAGGAGCCCGGTCGCGACGTCGAAGACGAAACCGCGCACGTCGCTCGTGTGCGGGACGAACGGGCTGGTGCGGATCCGGGCGGCCGACTGCCGGACGTCCGTCTCCAGGTCGGCGAAGGCCTCGGCGGCCCACGGGGGCTTGATGCCGGTCTCCTCCCGGATCGACTCGCGGAACGCGTCGTCGGCGAAGGTCAGCATGCCGCAGTCGGTGTGGTGGACGAGGATGATCTCCCGCGTCCCGAGCAGCCGCTGGCTGATCGCCAGCGAGCGGATGGCGTCGTCGGTCGCCACCCCGCCGGCGTTGCGGATCACGTGCGAGTCGCCCTCGGCGAGGCCGAGCGCGCCGTAGACGTTGAGCCGGGCGTCCATGCAGGCCAGGACGGCCGTGCGTCGGGCCGGCGGGAGCGGGAGCGGCCCGTCGAAGGCCGTGGCGTAGTCGGCGTTGTTGCGCAGGTAGTGGTCGGTGGCGGTGTCGGTCATGGCGGACTGACGTCCCTTCGGTGCGGTCGGATCGTGGTCTGCCGGGACACGGGGGCGCGCGGGAGTGCGCGCGAGTGCACACAGATGCGCGCGGATCGAGTGCCGCGCCCGGCACGGGCGGACGACGGCCCCGGCGGCGCCCGCACGGGGCGGCACGGCCGGACGGGCCGGGTGGTCGGACGATCAGACGATGACCGGACAGCCGGTGGAGTGGACGCGGCCGAAGTCGATGTGACGACGGCGGACGAGCACGGTCATGCGGGCACCGTACTGCCCACCACGCCCCGCCCGCCCGCGAATCCGCCATTCTCCACCCCACCGGGTGACCACCCCCGCCGGTCATGTCATGGACGCCACGACCCGCACCGCGTCCGGCAACCGTCACCCCGGATGTCTTCGACACGGCGTCGCACACCGTCGACCTCCACGGCACGCTCAGGACCACCGTCCTCGGGGCGGCCTCCGTCCCGTACCTCGCCGACAGCACGGCGAACAACTGCTCTCGCCCGGGGACCGGCGCCGCCACCTCGGGGGTTCGGGGACCTTCGAGGCTGGAGGATCCGGGAGAAGTCCCCCTAGGATCAGGCCGTGTCACAGACTTCGAAGGAAGACCACTACGCGGACGCCGCGTTGCGTCACCACAACGACGCGGTCTACTTGCACGATGACGGCCGACTGCCCAACGCCGACCATCATTTCGGCTTTGCCGTGGAATGCGCGCTGAAGAGCCTCATGCTCAGGTACACCCGGGTATCGATGGATCCGCTCCGACCCGGCGGACGGCCGGCCGGCAAACCGTACATCCCGCAGCAGAACGGCAAGCAGAAGCAGATCGGGCATCTTCCCGAAGCCTGGTCCGACACGGGCGACGTCATATCCGATGCGACGCTCCTTCTTCACGGGCGCACCGGAAGCGCCCTCGCCTCGATCCTGACGGCTTCGACACCGTTCTCCACCTGGAGCGTGCATGATCGCTACAGTGACGGTTCTTCCATCCTCGAGGCTGATGTCCGAGCCCGCCGTGCGGCCTCGGAACTGATTCTCGCCCTGCACGAGCAGGCGCTCATTGCCTGATGATCGAGGGACCGCGATGACCGCCCCGCTTGAAGCCGAGGACTACCGGAACCTGCTGGTTTCCGCGCTGCCTCCCGCCCAGGACGCGGACACCGTCGTACCCACGCTCCTCAACCTCTTCACCCCCGACACCCACCGCCTCGCACTCCATGTCGACACCACCGTGGTCCGCGGCGGCCGCGGAGTCGGCAAGACCTTCTGGTGCCGCTCGCTGCTCGACGACCAACTTCGAGACGTCGCGGCGGAGGAGTATCGCATTGACCGGCTCCGGAACCTGAAGGTCTCCCCCGGATACAGCGCGATGCTGCAGCCCGACCTCTACCCCGGGGCCGGCGAGCTGGCGAGTCTGGTGGACCACGGCATCCGCGCCTACGACTTGTGGAACGCCGTGCTGCTGGTGACGCTCGGGCAGCCGGAGCTCCGGGGAAGCATGGAATGGAAGGACCGTATTGCCTGGGTCCGGGCCAATCCAGGAGCACGCGACCGCACCATCGCGCGGGCGGATGCCGAAGCGCAGGTGGCCAGAACCACGCAGCTGATCCTCTTCGACGCACTGGAGCACCTCCACCGCGACCGGACCCAGGCCGACCGGCTGGTCGCCGGCATCCTTCAGCTCGCCCTGGAGATGCGGCTCAGCACCAAGAACATCCGGTGCAAGATCTTCATCCGCCCCGACATGTTCGACGGCGCGCTCCTCCACTTCCCGGACGCATCGAAGCTGACCTCCAACGCTGCCAGCCTCCAGTGGACGACCACCAACCTGTACGGCCTGTTCTTCCACTACCTCGGCAACCACGACAGCGCCGAATCCACGAGGTTCCGCTCCTGGACCGGGAGTTGGACCGAGCATGCCGGGCGGCACCTCCCTCCCTCGACACTGCTGGGTGACGAGCAGGTGCAGGCATCCGTCTTCAGCCAGCTCGCCGGACCCTACATGGGGGCGAACTACCGGAAGGGCATCACCTACACCTGGCTTCCGAACCACCTCATGGACGGCGTCGAACAGGTGAGCCCTCGCAGCTTCCTCAACGCGCTGAGCATGGCCGTGGACGAGACGCGAGGGAAATACGCGAGCCATCCCTTTGCCATCTACCACGAGGGAATCCGAAAGGGCGTCCAATCGGCGTCGCAGACTCGCGTCAACGAGATCCGCGAGGACATGCCGTGGGTCCGGACGGTCATCGAACCCCTGGCCGGCCAGCAAGTGCCGATCGACCAAGGACTCGTCCTGGACCTCTGGGCGGCATCGGACCTGGCAGCCACCCTCGGCAGGGAAGCAGCCCGCGCCAACGCGGGCGGGAACGGAGCAGAAGTCCGAACTGGACCGCGCTATCCGGACGACTATCTGCGGCTTATCGACGAGCTGATCGCCCTTGGCGTCATGCGCCGCCGCAAGGACGGCAGAATCGATCTCCCGGATGTCTACCGGATCGCATTCTCCATCGGCCGCAAGGGCGGCGTGCCGAAAGTGCAGTCCTAGGCCTGGCGCACCGTGTTCCGTCACCGCACAGCCGATTCCCGGAGTGGCCGCACGCCCACCACGGGCGGGTCGCGCACGCCGGCAGACCCACCGGACGACTTCGCCCGACAGCCGGGCCCGGCACAACCCCGCGAGACGAGGAGTGCGGCGGACGGGCACTCATACCGGTCCGTTTCGGGTCCGGCATGCCGTGCCGGACCCGAAACGGACCCATTCGGAGCGGGGAGCCCGGACCACCGCACGGAGCCACTTGAACAGGGCCCCACGAAGCCGCTCGGAAATATGCCGGCCGGGCGAGCGGGAACGCTAGTAAGGTTTCACATGTGACGCTCTTATCTCTTCACGGCGGTCACGGGTGATCCGCCCGTTCCTGCCCGCCGTCGACTATCCGGCACTGGCCGAACTGCTGTCGGCCGAGGGGCCCGCGACCGTGACGGCGACCGAACTCCTGGAGCGGGACGCGGCGTTGCCGGGTACGGACGAGTTCCTCATCGATCATCGGGGGCGGCTCACCGGGCACGGCCGGGTCCGGCTGGTCCAGCCCGGCCCCTCCGGCGACCTGCTCGCCTTCGCCACCGCCTGGCGGGCGCCGTGGACGCCGCCCGGCGACCTCGCCTCGCTCGTGGTCAGCGCACCCGGGCGAGCGCCGGCCTGGCTGCTGCCGCTCTACGACGGGCTGGAGCGCTGGGCGCGCGGGGCCGGCGCCTCCCGGATGCTCGGCGAACTCCCGGACGGGGAGGGGAGGTCGGGGCACACCCGCGGGACGTGCCCGTCGGACCTGACCGGCCTGCTGCTCGGCCGGGGCTACCGGGTGGACGCGCACGTCCGGTCGGCCGTCGCCTCCATCGGGGCGCACCTGCCCGCTCCGCAGGCGCCGCCCGGCCTGCACCTGGACACCCTCGCCGACACCACCGCGCCCGAGCCCGAGCGGCAGCTCCACCACCTCTACCGGGAGACCCTGCGCGACAACCCGGGATTCGCCGACGCCCTCCCGGATTTCGAGCCGTGGCGTGCCGAGGCCCTGGACGGACCCGGCGGGCGGCCCGACTGGGTGTTCACCGCCGAGAGCATGGGGCGGATCGTCGGCGCGACCGTCGTGCACGCCGTGTCCGATCCGCAGGCCTGCCGGATCGACTACACCGGGGTGCTGCGCCCGTGGCGGGGCCGCGGGCTGGCCCGGGCGCTCAAGCTGCACGCCGCCCGGCACCTGGCCGGCCACGGCGTGCGGACCGCGCACACCGAGGTCGAGGCCGGCAACGTGCCGATGGTCGCGGTGAACACCGCCCTGGGGTACCGCTGGGGGCCGGGCCACCGGCGGCTGGTCAAGGAGTTCTGAGAGCGGCTCGGACCCCGAGCGGCGGCGTGTTGGAGACCTGGTTCGCGGGCGACCCTCGACTACTCTGCGTCGACGGGTGATCACATCATGACACTCTGCGACGAAAGGAGTCACCATGACGGACGACTTCACTCAGCGGCCGGCACCGGAGTCCGTGCGCCTGATCGACTTCGAGGAAGCGAAGGTCGTCCCGGGAATCGTTCCGGGCACCTTCATCCTCGTCGTCAGCGGGGAGAAGCCCTACGAGAGCATGACGGTCCGCCTCATCCCGCTGGTCTACGTCAGACAGCCCGAGTACTGGGGCATCGAGGTGACCGGCACGCTGCCCTCCGGCTTCCTGCTGCCCGTCACCGCCCCGTACACCGAGGCGCTGCCGCTGGACGGGATCACGGGCACCAGGGGCATCGAGGTGATCGGCGCGAACAAGCGGGAGAAGATCGAACTGCCGCGAGGCACATGAGGTCGGCTTCGAAGGAGCGCAGCGCGACGGCCCGCCCCCGGCAGGGTGGCGGGCCGTCGGCTGTCCGGCAGCCCGGCAGTCCGGCTGAGTCAGTCCATCGGCGGCGGGCCCGGGGGCTCCTTGGGGAGGCGGGCCGCGACCAGGGCGCCGAGGGCGACGGCGACGGCCGTGGCCAGCAGGGCGGCCCGGTAGGGCCCCGGCTCGGTGCCGTGCGCGCCGTCCTCCGAGAGGACGCCGATGAGGGCCGCCGCGCCGGCGATGCCGAACGCGCCGCCGAGCGTGCGCACGATGGTGAACAGGCCCATCGCGCGGCCCATCGCGGGGGGCGGCACGTCCGCGAACCCGGCGATCTGCACGGTCAGCACGGCGGTGCCCAGGATCAGGCCCACGCCGAACATCAGCGCCCGCACGGCCCAGGCGTTCTCGCCCACGCCGGGCACGGCCAGCGCGGCCAGTACCAGGGCCGCCAGCAGCAGGGCCGGCAGCGCCAGCAGGCGCGGGCCGAGCTTCGGCAGCAGCCGGTCGACCACCTGGGAGGCGGCCATCAGGCCGATCGCCTCCGGGAAGACGCTCAGGCCCGCGTCCAGCGCCGAGCCGCCGAACGCCGCCTGGTGGAGCAGCGGGAAGGCGAACAGCGCGCCCATCAGTCCGGCGGCGGTCAGCAGGGCCAGCCAGCTGGCCGCGCCGAAGGACCGGTCGGCGAGCAGCCGGAGGTCCACCAGCGGCTCCTCGGCGCGCAGTTGGTGGCGGACGGCGAGCGCGAGCAGCAGCACGCCGAGCACTCCGGAGGCCGCCACCGCCGGGGAGGTCCAGCCGTGCGCGGGGCCGAAGCCGAGCGCGTAGGTGAGCAGGCCGAGGCCGGGGGTGGCGAGCAGGAAGCCGGTGGTGTCGAAGCGGCCGGCCGGCGGCTCCTCCTGGTCGCGCAGCGCGAACAGGCCGGTGAGCACGGCCGCTACCCCGATCGGCACGTTGACCAGGAACAGCCAGTGCCAGGAGAGGTGCTCGGTGAGGAAGCCGCCGAGCGGCGGGCCGAGCGCGGGCATCAGCGCGGTCGGCACGATCAGCACCTTGCCGAGGCCTGCCCGCTCGTGCGGTTCGAAGGCCCGGAACAGCAGGGTCATGCCGACCGGGGTGAGCAGGCCGCCCGCCACGCCCTGGACCGCGCGGGCGGCGGTGAGCGCGCCGAGGCCGGGCGCGGCCGCGCAGAGCGCGCTGGCCAGGGTGAACACGGCGAGCGAGCCGAGGAAGACCCGGCGCACGCCGAACCGGTCGCCGAGCCAGCCGGCCGCCGGGAGGCCGACGGCGAGGCCGACCAGGAAGGCGGTCTCCACGGCGTTGGCGGCGGAGACCGGGCGGCCGAAGTCCCCGGCGATGGTGAACAGCGCCGGGTTGACGATCGTCGAGTCCAGGCCGTTCATGCACATCGCGGCCGTGTAGACGAGCACGACGGCGAGGCGCCCGGCGAACAGCGGGCGTGCCGGGGCGGCGGCCTCGCCGGGGGCGGAGGTGGCGCTGCCGGGGGTGGGGGTGGGGCCGGGGCCGGAGGTGGGGCCGGGGCCGGGCTGGGTGTCCGCCTGGCTCATCGGGCCGGGTCGAGGTCGGTCCAGTGGGCGGTGATCCAGTCGAGGGCGGCGGAGCGCTCGCACGGCCCGTGGGCGACGGTCCAGCCGTCCGGGACGGCGGCGAAGGCCGGCCAGAGCGAGTGCTGGCCCTCGTCGTTGACGAGCGCGAGGAACTCGCCGTCGCCGTCGAAGGGGCTGGCGGGGGCGTCACTCATGGGGTGGGTTCTCCAGACGGTCTGGTCGTGTGGGGTGGCGGGCGGCGGGTGACGGCTGACAGATTTCAGAATCTGTTATCTGTTATCTGATATCTGTCAGTTGTCATTTGTCAGCGGTCAGCGCTCGGCTGTCCGCTGTCGGCACGGGAGTCGAGTGCGGCGAGCCGCTCCGCGACGACGGACGCGATGTGCGCGATCGGCTCGGGCAGGGTCATGTCCTTGTGCGAGCAGGCGACCTCGGTGTTGTCGATCCGCCCGGCCACGTACGGCGTCCACAGCTCGGGCACCAGGGTGTCGTCGATGGTGTCGACGACGGCGCGGAAGAACAGCACGTCGCCCTCGAAGCGGCGGTGGTCGTAGCCGCGCACCAGGTGGTTGATGTGCAGGTAGATCCGGTTCAGCGCCTCGACGGTGGCGTCGTCCAGTCCGGCCAGCGGGCTGCCCTCGCGGCGCAGCAGCTCGGTGACGTGGGCGAGTTCGAGCGGCCGGCCGTCGAGGTCCGCCGGGCCGTAGCCGCCCATGGTGAGCAGCGCCTCCAGCGCCTCGGCCTGGTCCGGCACGGGCAGGTCGCGGAATCCCTCGGCCGGGTAGGCGTCGAGCACGGCCAACAGCTCAACGGCGCAGCCGAGTTCCTGCAGCCGGGCGGCCATGGCGTGGGCGATGATGCCGCCGGTGGACCAGCCGAGCAGCCGGTACGGCCCCTCGGGCTGGACCTCGCGCAGCCGGTCGACGTAGTGGGCGGCCAGCTCCTCCATGGTCGCGGGCAGCGGCTCACCGGAGGTGGCGGCGCCGACGCCCTGCGCCTGGAGGCCGTAGATCGGCACATCGGCGGGCAGGTTGCGGATCAGGCCGGTGTAGCACCAGCTGAGCCCGCCGGCCGGGTGGACGGCGAACAGCGGGGCGCGCCGCCCGGGGGCGGTGGGCCGCAGCGGCAGCAGGACATCCAGCGCGTCGGCGCCGGGGGTGTCGGCGGCGAGCGCGGTGTCCAGTGCGGCGACGGTGGGCGCCTGGAACAGCGTGCCGATGCCGACCTCCAGGCCGAGCACGGCGCGGATCCGTCCGGCGAGCCGGACGACCAGCAGGGAGTGGCCGCCGAGGGCGAAGAAGTCGTCGTCGACGCCGACCGCCGGCACGCCCAGGACCTCGGCGAACAGCTCGCAGAGCTGCTGCTCGCGGGGGTTGCGCGGGGGCCGCCCGGCGCCGGCCGCGGGCGCGTCGGGGGCGGGCAGGACGCGCCGGTCGAGCTTGCCGTTGGCGGTGAGCGGGAGGCGCTCCAGCAGGACGACGGCGGACGGGACCATGTGGACGGGCAGGTCGGCGGCGGTGCGGGTGCGCAGTTCCTCGGCGGTCACCCGCTCGGCGCCGGGGGCGAGGACGGCGTAGCCGACCAGGCGCTTGTCGCCGGGCACGTCCTCGCGGACGATCACGGCGGCGTCGGCGACGGCGGGGTGGGCGGCCAGCACGGCCTCGATCTCGCCGAGTTCGATCCGGAAGCCGCGGATCTTCACCTGCTGGTCGGCGCGGCCGAAGTACTCCAGAACGCCGTCGGCCCGGCGGCGGGCGAGGTCGCCGGAGCGGTACATCCGGGTGCCGCGCTCGCCGAACAGTACGGCGTGCGGATCGGCGACGAAGCGCTCGGAGCTGAGCGCGGGGCGGCCGAGGTAACCGCGGGCGAGGCCGGCGCCGGCCACGTACATCTCGCCGGTGACGCCGGGCGGGACGGGCTGCAGGTACCGGTCGAGGACGTAGACCCGCAGGTCCGGGATGTTGACGCCGATGGTGCTGCCGGTGCCGGCGGCGGCGCTCGCCCGGTCGAGGGCGATGTAGGAGACGTGCACGGTGGTCTCGGTGATGCCGTACATGTTGACCAGGGTGGGCGCGTCGTCGGCGTGCCGCTCGTACCAGTCGTCGAGGCGGCCGAGTTCGAGTGCCTCGCCGCCGAACACCACGTAGCGCAGGGCGAGTTCGCTGCCGGGGCGTTCCCGGTCGGCGGCGCTGAGCTGGTAGAAGGCGGACGGCGTCTGGTTGAGGACGGTCACCCGCTCGCGGGCGAGCAGGTCGAGGAAGGCCGCCGGGTCGCGGCTGACCAGGTGCGGGACGACGACCAGCCGCCCGCCGTGCAGCAGGGCGCCCCACAGCTCCCAGACCGAGAAGTCGAAGGCGTAGGAGTGGAAGAGGGTCCAGACGTCGTCGGCGCCGAAGCCGAACCAGTGGTCGGTGGCGGAGAACAGCCGGACCACGTTGTGGTGGGTGACCGGCACGCCCTTGGGCCGTCCGGTGGAGCCGGAGGTGTAGATGACGTAGGCGGTGTCCTCGGCGCGCAGCGGCCGGGTGCGCTCGTGCTGGGCCAGCGGGACGGCCGGGTAGCCGTCCGACTCGCCGCCGTCGACGAGGAGTTGCGGCACCTGGTGCTCGGGCATCCGGGGCGCGGTGGCGCGGTCGGTGATCAGCGCGGCGGGTGCGGCGTCGGCGAGCATGTAGGCGAGCCGGTCGGCCGGGTACTCGGGGTCGAGCGGCAGGTAGGCGGCGCCGGACTTGGCGACCGCGAGCAGGCCGACGACCAGGTCGAGGGAGCGCGGCAGGGCGAGCGCGACGATGGTGCCGGGGCCGATGCCGCGGGCGGCCAGCAGGCGGGCCACCCGGTCGGCGCGGGCGCCGAGTTCGCGGTAGGTGAGGGTGTGGCCGTCGTAGCCGGCGGCGACGGCTTCCGGGTGGGCGAGGGCGGCGGCCTCGAAGAGTTCGGGCAGGGTCGCCCCGGGCGCCGAGGCGACGGGGGCGCCGTTCCACTCGACGAGGGCGCGGTGCCGCTCCTCCGCGCTGATCAGCGGGAGGCGGCCGATGGCGGTGTCGGGCGCGGTGGCGGCGGCGGTGAGCAGCCGGGTCAGCCGCTCGGCGAGGGCCTGGACGGTGGCCTCGTCGAAGAGGTCGGTGCGGTACTCCAGGAAACCCGCGATGCCGCCCTCGCGCAGTTCGCCCGCGTTGAGGGTGAGGTCGAACTTGGCGGTGCCGGAGGGCATGGCGGCGACGGCGGCGGTGAGGCCGCCGCCGAGCGCGAACGCGCGGTCGGGGACGGACTGCCAGGCGAGCATGACCTGGAACAGCGGGTGCCGGGCGAGCGAGCGGGGCGGGTTGAGCTCCTCGACCAGGCGGTCGAAGGGCAGGTCGGCGTGGTCGTGGGCGCCGAGCACGGCGGTGCGGGCGCGGCCGAGCAGTTCGCGGAAGGTCGGCTCGCCGGACGTGTCGGTGCGCAGGACCACGGAGTTGACGAAGTAGCCGACCAGGGCGGCGGTCTCGTCGGAGTCGCGGCCGGCGACGGGTGTGCCGATCGGGATGTCGGTGCCGCAGCCGTGCCGGGTGAGCAGGGCGGCGAGGCCGGCCTGGACGGCGGTGAACACGCTGGCGCCGGTGGTGCGGGCGAGCGCGGCCAGGGCGGCGTGGGCGTCGGCGTCCAGGCGGAACGGCACGGTGGCGCCGCGGTGGGCGGCGACGGCGGGCCGGGGGCGGTCGGTGGGCAGGTCGAGCTGGTCGGGCAGGCCGGCCAGGGTCTTGCGCCAGTGGTCGAGTTGGCGGACGGCCAGCGGGCTGGGGGCGTCGGCGGTGCCGAGCAGCCGCGCCTGCCAGGCCACGTGGTCGGCGAACTGCACGTCGAGCGGCGCGAGTTCGGGGGCGCGTCCGGCCAGGCGGGCGGTGTAGGCGGTGGCGAGGTCGCGGGCAAGCGGGGTGGTGGAGGCGCCGTCGCCGGCGATGTGGTGGAGCAGCAGGAGCAGGGTGCGGGTGCCGTCCGGGTTGTCGAACAGGGTGGCCCGCAGCGGGGGTTCGGCGCCGAGGTCGAAGGCGTACCGGACGGCCTCGGCGAGCGGGCCGGTGCCGGTGTGCAGTTCGACCGGGGCGGGCGGCAGGATCCGCTGGTACGGCTCGCCGTCGGCGGATTCGCCGTAGACGGTGCGCAGGGTCTCGTGCCGGGCCGCGAGGTCGGTGACGGCGAGCGCGAGGGCGGCGCGGTCGAGCGGGCCGGTGAGGGTGAGGGCGAGCGGGATGTTGTAGGTCGGGCTGGGGCCTTCGAGCCGGTAGTGGAACCAGAGGCCGCGCTGGGCCGGGGAGAGCGGGAGGCGTTCGGTGCGCGCGACCGGGACCAGGGCGGGGCGCGGTTCGGGGGCGGTGCGCTCGCGCAGCAGGGCGGCGAGGGCGGCCGGGGTGGGGTTGCGGAAGACGTCGGCGAAGCCGACGGCGGCGCCGAGGCTCTCGCGCAGCCGGGCGGCGAGCCGGCCGGCCAGCAGGGAGTGGCCGCCGAGATCGAAGAAGTCGGCGTCGCGGGAGGGGAGTTCGCTCCGCTCCAGGAGGTCGGCGAACAGTCCGCCGATGATCTCCTCCTGCGGGGTGGCGGGCGCGGCACCGCTCTCCTGCCCGGCGGCCTCGGGCTCGGGCAGGGCGCGGTGGTCGAGCTTGTCGTTGCCGGTGCGCGGCAGGTCGTCGAGGACGAGGACGGCGGCGGGCACCATGTGCTCGGGCAGCCGGGCGGCGAGCGCGGAGCGCAGCGCGGCCGGGTCGAGGACGGCGCCGGCGGCGGGAACGGCGTAGCCGAGCAGGCGCTTGCCGTTCGGGCCGGGGCGGGCGATGACCGCGGCCCGGTCGACGCCGGGCAGTTCGCCGAGGACGGAGGCGATCTCGCCGGGCTCGATCCGGAAGCCGCGGATCTTCACCTGGTCGTCGGCGCGGCCGAGGAACTCCAGGGTGCCGTCGGCGCGGCGGCGGGCGAGGTCGCCGGTGCGGTACATCCGGCTGCCGGGCGGGCCGTAGGGGTCGGCGAGGAAGCGTTCGGCGGTGAGGTCGGGGCGGCCGAGGTAGCCGCGGGCCAGGCAGGCGCCGGCCACGTACAGTTCGCCGGTGGCGCCGTCGGGGGCGGGGCGCAGCGAGCCGTCGAGGACGTAGGCGCGCGAGCCGCGCACGACGCGCCCGACGGGGGCGCCGTCCGGGCCGGGGGTCCAGGAGTAGGCGTCGACGGTGGTCTCGGTGGGGCCGTAGAGGTTGACGGGGGCGAGGCCGTCGACGGCGGTGAGGCGGCGCCAGAGCGGGTCGGGGGTGGCCTCGCCGCCGACCGCGATCACGGCGGGGCGGTGGCGGTCCTCGGCCAGCAGGTCCTCGGCGAGCAGGACGTCGAGGTAGGAGGGGGTGACGTCGAGGTAGTCGATGCGCTCGCGGTGGACGTGGGCGGCGAGGGCGGCCGGGTCGCGGTAGGTGTCGTCGTCGAGCAGGTGGAGTTCGTGGCCGTGGAGCATCCACAGCACCGGGTCCCAGGAGGCGTCGAAGGCGAAGGAGGCGCTGTGGGCGACGCGCAGCCGCTCGCGGCCGGTGCGGGCGACGGCGGGGGCGATGTGGTCCTCGCCGTGGCCGGCGTGCAGGTTGGCCAGCGAGGCGTGGGTGACCACGACGCCCTTGGGGCGGCCGGTGGAGCCGGAGGTGTGCAGCAGGTAGGCGGTGTGCGCCGGGTCGGGCGCGGGCAGCGTCGACCGCTCGGATTCCGCGGCGAGTCCGGCGCGGACGGCGGGGTCGTCGAGGGCGACGGCGGGGCGGTCGGCGGCGCCCGGGAGGCCGGCGAGAGCCTCGGTGGTGCCGACGGCGCAGACCGGGCGGGTGTCGTCGAGGATGTCGGCGATCCGCTGCCGCGGGTGGGCGAGGTCGAGGGAGAGGCAGGCGCCGCCGGCCCTGAGCACGGCGAACATGGCGACCAGCGTGTCGGCGCCGCGCGGCATGGCGAGGGCGACCGGGGTGCCGGCGCGGACGCCGAGGGCGGCGAGGCGGTGCGCCAGGCGGGTGGCGGCGGCGTCGAGTTCGGCGAAGGTGAGGGCGGTGGCGCCGCTGCGCAGGGCGACCGCGTCCGGGGTGCGGGCGGCCTGCTCGGCGAGCAGTTCGGGCACGGTACGGGTGGCGGGGGGCTCGGTACGGCCGGAGGTGGCGCGGCGCAGGGCGTCCTCGTCCAGCAGGTCGATCCGGGCGATCGGGGTCCGCGGGTCGTCGAGCAGCAGGGCGGCGAGGCCGTCGAGGTAGCGCAGCAGGCCGTCGCGGTGGGCGGCGAGCGCGTCGGCGCCGTAGTGGTCGGGGTGGGCCTCCAGGCCGATCCGCAGGGCGCCGTCGGGGCCGGGCGAGACGGCGAGGGCGAGGTCGTCGACGGGGCCGGCGGCGAGGTTGCGGACAGTGGCGGGCAGGCCGGCGAGGTCGAGGTCGCCCTCGAAGGCCTTGATGTTGACCATCGGTCCGAACAGGGCGCGGCGGGTGCCGGTCTGGGCGAGGTCGCGGCGCAGGTCCTCCAGCGGGTAGCGCTGGTGGCGGCGGACCTCGCGGACCTCCAGGACGACGCGGCGCAGCAGGTCGGCGGCGGTGTCGCGGGGGTGCACGGCGAGGCGCAGCGGCAGGACGTTGGCGGTGGCGATCGGGGTGCGCAGGGCGGCGGGGCCGCGGCGGTTGGCGAGCGGCAGGCCGAGCACGACGTCCTCGGTGCCGGCGAGGCGGTGCAGATAGCCGGCGGTGGCGGCGATGACGAGTTCGGCCCAGGTGGCGCGGGCGGCCTTGGCGGCGGCCTCCAGGCGGGGCAGGGTGCCGGCGGGCAGTTCGGCGGCGAGGCGCGGCAGTCCGGCGGGGCCGGCGGGGGTGCCGCCGGGGAGGGTGGCGGGGGCGTCGGTGCCGGCCAGCCGGGTGCGCCAGAACTCGCGGTCGGCGGCGTGGTCCCGGCTCGCCCGGTAGGCGGCCTCCTCGGCGGCGACCTCGGCGGGGGTGGCGAAGCCGCGGTCGGTGGGGCGGGTGCCGGCGGTGAGCGCGGTGTAGAGCTCGGCGACCCGGCCGGTGAGGAGGGTGAGCGCGTAGGCGTCGACGGCGAGGTGGTGGACGCGCTGGTACCACCAGTGGCGCCCGTCGGCGAGGCGGATGAGGGCCTGGGTGAACAGCGGGCCCTCGGTGAGGTCGACGGGGCGGGCGAGGTCGGCGCGCATCCAGGCCTCGGCGGTGGCCTCGGGGTCGGCGTCGGCGCGCAGGTCGAGGTGGTGCAGGGGCCAGGGGCGGCCGGGGGTGAGGCGCTGGTGCGGGGCGTCGTCGCGGCCGCCGTCGGTGACGACGACGGCGCCGAGCGCGTCGGCCTCGTCGACGGCCCGGCGCAGGGCGGTCTCGAAGAGCGCGGCGTCGAGCGGGCCGGTGATCTCGACGGCGTCACCGGTGTTGTAGACCGGGCTGTCGGGGTCGAGCGCCTGGGCGTACCAGATCGCCGCCTGGGTGGCGAGCAGCGGCACGTCGGCTGCGGCGGGGACGGCGACGGGGTCGGACGCGGCCTGGTGGCGACGCATGGTTCTGAGAGCTCCTCGGGTCCGGCGCAACGGAACGCCTGCTACCTACTTAGGTTAGCCTAAGCTATCTGCATATTGTCTGGTCAACAGCCCGCCGAGAGGCGGGCCCTGACGCCCCCGGAGGCACCGATGTCCCCCCTGAACGCGAGCGAGCCGACCGTGAGCACGCCGGCGGCGAGCGGACCGGCCTCGGCCGACCCCCGCGTGAGGGAGGCGGTGCGCGAGCGCGTGCTCGCCCACCGCGACGAACTGCTCGCGCTCAGCCGCCGCATCCACGCCCACCCGGAGACCGCGTTCGAGGAACACCGGGCCGCCGAGTGGTGCGCCGAACTGCTGCGCGCCCACGGCTACGCCGTCACGCCGGGCGCGTACGGCCTGCCGACCGCCTTTGACGCGCGCCTCGGCTCCGGACCGGTCACCGTCGCCGTGGTCTGCGAGTACGACGCGCTGCCCGGGCTCGGCCACGCCTGCGGCCACAACCTCATCGCCGCCGCCGGCCTCGGCGCCGCGCTCGGCCTCGCCCCCCACGCCGAGCGGCTCGGGCTCACCGTGCGGGTGATCGGCGCACCCGCCGAGGAGCGCGGGGCCGGCAAGGCGCTGCTGCTGGACGCGGGCGCCTTCGACGGTGTGGACGCGGCGATGATGGTCCATCCGTGCCCGGTGGAGGTGGCCGACTTCCACTCCTTCGCGCTCGGCACCCTCTCGGTGCGCTACACCGGCCGCGCCGCCCACCCGAGCCTCAACCCGCACGAGGGACGCAACGCCGCCGACGCGCTCACCGTCGCCCAGGTCGCGCTCGGACTGCTGCGCCAGCAACTGCCGCCGCACTGGCGGGTGCACGGCATCACCACGGCGGCCGGGACGGCGCCCAACCTGATCCCCGACAGCGCGACCGCCGAGTACGAGATCCGTGCCTCGGCGGCCGAGGACCTCGCGGAGCTGCGCGCCCGGGTCGAGGACTGCTTCCGGGCGGGTGCGCTGGCCACCGGGTGCGAGGTCGAGCTGACCCGGCCCGAGCCGGACTACCTGGACTTCCGCAGCGACGCCGGGCTGCTCGCGCTGTGGCGGGCCAACGCGGCGGCGGTGGGGCGCCCGGAGCCGGTCGAGAGCGGGCCGTTCGCCTGCACCGACATGGGCAACGTCTCGCACGCGGTTCCGGCCATCCACCCGGTGCTGGACATCACCGGCGGCGCCTGCGGACCGCACGAGGCGGCGTTCGCCGAGGCCGCCGTCTCGCCGGAGGCGGACCGGGCCGTCGTGGAGGGCGCCCTCGCCATGGCGTGGACGGCGGCGGACTTCGCGGCGGCCCGCGGGTAGCGGGGGCGGGGTCCGCGAACGTGCGGACCTGCGGGCCTGCGGTCCTGCGGTCCTGCGGGCCGACAACTGACAGATAACAGACGACAGATTTCAGAATCTGTCATCTGTTATCTGTCATCTGAAATCTGTCAGTTGTCAGCCGTCGGCCGTCAGCCGCGCTCCGGCACCAGGTGCACCGGCCCCGGCTCGGACAGCCGTTCGCCGAGGACCGACGGCGCGGCCCGCAGGGCCGTCACCCCGGCCTCGCGGACCAGCTCCCCCACTTCGCCCGGGCGGTCCGGATCGGCCAGCACCAGCGCCGCCCCGGTCCGCAGCGGCCAGAGGAACTCCCACAGCGGGAGCCCCAGTTGGAGCACCCGGTCGCCCGGTCCCAACCCGTACGCGGCCTGCAGCTCGCGCACCCGGCGGTCCACCTCGGCGTGCGTCGTCCACACCCCCGCCGGCCGCCCGCCCGGCCCGTAGGCCCGGCAGAGCGGGTGCTGCGGGGTGAGCGCCCGCGGCGGGTCGGTGGCCGCCCGGCCGGCCAGTTCGGCGGCGGCCGGCCGTTCCGCGGCCGGCACCCCCTCCCCCAGCACGCACACCGGCGCCGCGTCCGCCAGCAGCCACGCCAGCCGCCCCGGCGCGTCGTCCGGGTCCAGTGGCAGGTACGCCGCCCCCGACTTGGCGACCGCCAGCAGCGCCGGCACGAGGTCGGCCGGGCGGGTGAGTGCGAGGCCGACGACCGTCCCGGGGCGGGCGCCGCGGTCCGCCAGGCAGCGCGCCATCCGGTTGGCCGCGGCGTTCAGCTCGCCGTAGCGCACCGGTGCCGCGCCGACCGGCAGCAGCGCCGGGGCGTCCGGCATCCGGGCGGCCTGCGCCTCGAACGGGCCGATCGCCGTGGTGGCCGGCCACCGCCGCGTCCGCGCGGTCCGGTCCGCCCCCGTGCCGGGCTCCATCAGGACGCGCCGAGCAGCTCGGCCCAGGCCTCGACGGCCGGGCGCTCGGCCAGCTGCAGAAAGGCCACGTCGGCACCCTCCGCGCGCCAGCGCTCGGCCAGCGCCATCAGCCGCACCGAGTCCAGGCCCCAGTCGGCCAGGTTCTCGTCCAGCGGGATGTCCGCCGGGTCCTCGCCGAGCAGGTCGGCGACCTCGGCCCGGATCCGCTCCACGGTGAAGGCCATGCCCGTCACTTCCCTTCCAGTACGGCCAGAACGGCGTCGGTGGCGGTGACCACGCCGCAGCGTCCGGCCACCCAGGTGAGCGCGGCGCGGTGCTCCTCCGCGCCGAAGTCGGCGACCGCGTCGGCCACCACGAAGGCCCGCACGTCGCGCATCCAGGCGTCGCAGGCGGTCGCCTGCACGCCGATGTGCGCGTACACGCCGGTGATCACCAGTTCGTCGCGGCCCTGCTCGCGCAGCAGCTCGTCCAGGTCGGTGCGGACGAAGGCGCTGTACTTCCACTTGGTGAGCAGGCGGTCGCCCTCGGCCGGGGCGACCGCGTCGGCGATGGCCGCCGCACGCGGGTCGTCCGGGATGCCCGGGCCCCAGAAGTCCTGCTGCAGGCCGCGCTGTTCGGGGGTCTGGCCGCCCGGCTGCGCCGAGTAGACGACCGGCACGCCGTGCTCGGCGGCCCAGGCACGCAGCCGGTTGATGTTGGCGAACAGCTCGGTGACCGGCTCGGCCGCCGTGTCGAAGGCGTTCAGGAAGTGGTTCTGCAGGTCGTGCACCAGCAGCACGGCCCGGGACGGGTCGACCGTCCAGTCGACCCGGTTGGCCGGCAGCTCGGCGGCGGCGGGCATCGGATAGGAGGGGATGCGGGGCAGGCCCACGGCGGTGCGTCCTTAGCTGTGTCGGAGACGCCGAAACGGTCGGCGGGTTCGGGGAGTTCGGGGAGTACGGGAGTTCGGAAGGGGAGGCTCAGGGGGTGGTGAGGGTGGCGGCGATGGCGGCGCGCAGGTCCTTCTTGCTGACCTTGCCGATGCCGGTGGAGGGGAAGGCGTCGACGAACTCGACGCGGTCCGGCACCTTGAAGTCGGCCAGCCCGCGCCCGCGCACGAAGCGCTTCAGCTCGACGGACTTCGGCGGCCGCGCGCGGTGCTCCTCGCGCAGCACGACGTAGGCGCAGGTGCGCTCGCCGAGGTAGGGGTCGGGCATCGAGACCACGGCCGCGTCGTGCACCGCCGGGTGGGCCAGCAGGTGGTTCTCGATCTCCTCGGCGGCGACCTTCTCGCCGCCCCGGTTGATCTGGTCCTTGGCCCGACCCTCGACCACCAGGTGGCCGGTGGCGGTGCGCCGGACCAGGTCGCCGGTGCGGTAGAAGCCGTCCGCGGTGAAGGAGGCGGCGTTGTGCCCGGGCGCGTTCCAGTAGCCGCGGATGGTGTACGGGCCGCGGGTGAGCAGGTGGCCGGTGGCACCGTCGGGCAGGTCGTCGTCCTGGTCGTCGACCACCCGCACCTCGTCGTCCGGGGAGATCGGCCGGCCCTGGGTGGTGACGACGACCTCCTCCGGGTCGTCCAGCCGGGTGTAGTTCACCAGGCCCTCGGCCATCCCGAACACCTGCTGGAGGGTGCAGCCCAGCACCGGGCGCACCCGGCGGGCCGCCTCCTCGCTGAACTTGGCGCCGCCGACCAGCAGCACCTCCAGGCTCTCCAGCCCGGTCGGCCCGCCCGCCTCCCGGCGGCGCTCGGCGGCCTCCAGCCAGAGCAGCGCCAGCGGCGGCACCAGGCCGGTGATGGTCACCCCCTCGCGCTCGATCAGCGGGAACGCCGTCTCGGGGCTGGGCTGCGGACAGAGCACCACCCGGCCGCCCGCGTACAGGGTGCCGAGCGAACCCGGCGAGCTGAGCGGGAAGTTGTGCGCGGCGGGCAGCACCACGAGGTAGACGCTGCGCTCGTCCTGGCCGCAGAGCTCGACCGAGCCGCGCAGCGAATAGATGTAGTCGTCGTGGGTGCGCGGGATGAGCTTGGGCACCCCGGTGCTGCCGCCGGACAGCTGGAGGAAGGCGACGTCCCCGGGCTGCGGCTCCGGGACCTCGGCGCCGGACGCTCCCCCGGCGACGGCCGGCTCCACCGGGACGTCGGCCAGCGCGGTGTGCCCGCCGGCGTCCGCGCCGACGACCAGGACGTGCCGCAGCGACGGCGTCTCCGCCCGTACCCGGTCGGCGAGTTCGCGGTAGTCGAAGCCGCCCTCGACGGCGGGGATCACATAGCCGACGGCACCGGTGAAGGCGCAGAAGTAGGAGATCTCGGTGTAGCGGTGCGCGGGCAGCGCGAAGACCGGCAGCGCGCCGATCCGGAACAGCCCGAAGACGACCTCGAAGAACTCGGCGGTGTTGGGGAGCTGGACCACCACCCGGTCGCCCCGGACGATGCCCAGGGCGCGCAGCCCGGCGGCCATCCGGTCGGCCCGCCGGTCGAGTTCGGCGTACGTCCAGCGGCGGGCCGGGTCCTCACCGGTGCCGCCGGCCGGGTCGACGATCGCGATCCGGTCGGGGTGGGCGGCGGCGCGCTCACGCAGCATCGAGCCGAAGGTCTCGCCGCGCCAGTGGCCGGCGGCCCGGTAGCGCTCGGCGAACTCCGCCGGGTACGGCGTGAATCCGGCGAGCACCCGCTCCATCGGACCGGCGTCGAGCGGTCGGAGATCGTGCGGTTCGGTCATGGAGTCCCCCGGGGTGGTCGGCTTGCTCACCGCGGCACTCCCGCGGCGTCCAGGAAGGTTCGGAACTTGGCGCTGGTCTCGGCGAGTTCGGCCTCCGGCCGGGACTCGGCGACCACGCCCGCGCCGGCGAACACCCGCAGGGTCCGCTCGTCGGCCTCGGCGCAGCGCAGGGTGACCACCCACTCGCCGTCGCCGTCCGCGTCGCCCCAGCCGACCATGCCCGCGTACAGGCCCCGGTCGAAGGGCTCGATCTCGCGGATCGCCTCGCGGGCGAGCGGGGTCGGGCTGCCGCAGACCGCCGGGGTCGGGTGCAGCGCGACGGCCAGCTCCAGGGCGGAGACCGCCGGGTCGGCCAGTTCGGCGGTGATGGTGGTGGCCAGGTGCCACATGGCGGCGGTGCGCACCAGGGTGGGCCGCTCCGGCACGTCCAGGGTGCGGCAGTACGGGGCGAGCGCGGTGCGGATGGCGTCCACCACGAAGGCGTGCTCGTGCAGGTCCTTGGGGGACTCCAGCAGTGCGGCGGCGCGCCGGACGTCCTCGCCGAGGTCGGCACTGCGCGGTACCGAGCCGGCCAGCGGGTTGGCGACGACGGCGGTGCCGCGGCGGGAGAGCAGGAGTTCGGGGCTGGCGCCGACGAGGGTGCGGCCGCCACCGGCCGGGACGCCGAAGGTGTAGCCGCCGGGGTCGCGGCGGGCGAGGCGCTGGAGGATGGCGGGCAGGTCGAGCGGGCGGTCGGCGCGCAGCTCCAGGGTGCGGGCGAGCACGACCTTGCTCAACTCGCCGCCCCGGAGCCGCTGGACGGCCTCGGCGACGCCGGCGCCGTACGCCTCGGGGGCGGGCACCGGGCGGACGTCCCAGTCGATCCGGTCGGCGGCGGGGGCGGGCAGCGCGATCAGCGGGTCGTCGCGCAGCGCGCCGCAGACGCGCAGCCGGGCGGGGACGGCGAGTTCGGCCCGGCTGTCGTGGTCGAACGCCACCGCGCCCACCACCAGCGGGTGTTCGACGCCGTCGCGGCGGGCCAGGGCGAGGGTGTCGGCGACCCGTTCGGCCAGCGGGCGCCCGTCCTGGGGGACCCGGGTGTGCACGCCCTCGGCGAGCAGCGTGCGGGTCGGGGAGGCGAAGAACGCCTCGTCGGGCGCGGCCCGATACTGGCCCAGCAGCCCGCTGGCCGCGCCGATGACGGTGTGGTCCGTCCCGGCGGGGGCGTGGTGCACCGTGGTCACCTGGATTCTCCCAGTCTGCGAGTGGTCGCCGGCGTCGCGCGTCGCGGCGGCCGGCGGGTGGTGTGGTTCGGGGGTGGGCGCCCCGGTGGGGGCGCGGTCCCGGTGGCGGGCGGCGGTCCCGGTGGGGCGGCGTGGTCCGGGCGCTGCTCGTCCCGGGTCGCGGCCCGCGCGGGCGTCCGGCCGCCCGGACTGCCGCGGTGTCAGGCCCGCAGGGTGGCGCCGCCGTCGACGTAGAGGTCGTGCATGGTGATGTGGCGGGCCCGGTCGGAGACCAGGAAGGCCACCGCCTCGGCGATGTCGGCGGGTTGGGCGATCCGGCCGAGCGGGATGCCGACCCGGTAGCTGGCGGGGTCGCCGTCGATGACGCGCTGCTCGGCGGCGGCCGCGTCGTCGTGCCAGAGCGCGCGTTGCATCTCGGTGTCGGTGGAGCCGGGCGAGACGATGTTGCAGCGCACCCCGGAGCGGCCGAGTTCCAGGCCGAGACAGCGGGTGAACATGGTGGCCGCCGCCTTGGAGGCCGCGTAGGCGGCCATGCCGGTGCGCGGCACGCCCGCGGCGTTGGAGCCGACGGTGACGATGGCGCCGCCGCCGCGCTCGGCCATCCGCCGCCCGACCGCGCGGGAGGCGTGGAAGACCCCGGTGGTGTTGACGGCGAAGGTGTCGGCCCAGTCCTGGTCGGTCAGTTCGACCACGGGGGCGGCGCGCAGGATGCCGGCGACGTTCACCAGGATCCCGACCGGGCCGAGTTGATCCTCGATCAGGGCGACGGTGGACTCCACGGCGGCCGCGTCGGAGACGTCCAGCAGGTAGGGGTGGACGGGGCCGCTAGCGGCCGGGCCTCCCGCTTCGCCCGCCACCTCGTCCGCGAGCACGGTGAGCGGACCGGGGTTGCGGTCGACCGCCGCGACGACCGCGCCGGCGGCGACGAGCGCGCGCGTCACGGCCGCGCCGATGCCCTGTCCGGCACCGGTGACGATCGCGACGGCGCCGGCGAGTTCGGACTGCTGCACAGGAAAATCCCCTCCGACCAGCGACATTAGGCAAGGCTAACCTAACACAATTGTTCGGACCCGCCGAGGGGTCGCGGGGGGCGGACGAGCTCCCTGCGGGGTCGTCAACTGCGGGCGCGGCAACAGCCGGGGGTGCGCCGAGCGACGGATCGGGGGCACCGACCCCCGCGCCCTCCGAAGGTGGACGCAACGTTGCGTCCAATGTTACGGTCAAGTCGAGACGCAACGTTGCGTCCAGTTTCGCACCTGCGGCACACCTACCGCGCACCTCGCGCCGCGCCGACCGCCGCGCGGCCGCGCACCCTGCCGCGGCGCCCGCCTCCCACCCGCCTCCACCCGAGGAACACCCATGTCCACAGCCCCGCCCCGGCGCCCCTCCGGCCGGCTCGCCCCGGCCGCCGTCGCCCTCGCCTTCTGGGTCACCATGGCCGGCACGACCGTCCCGACCCCGCTCTACCCGCTCTACCAGCACGCCTTCGGCTTCTCGACGTTCACCGTCACGGTGATCTTCGCCGTCTACGCGCTCGGCGTCGTCGCCGGACTGCTCGCCCTCGGCCGGCTCTCCGACCAGGTCGGCCGCCGGCCCGTCCTGCTCACCGCCCTGCTGCTCGCCGCGGCCGCCGCCGGGCTGTTCGAGGCCGCCGACTCGCTGCCCTGGCTGCTCGCCGCCCGCGTGCTGTCCGGCTTCGGCGCCGCCCTGGTCACCGGCGCCGCCACCGCCGCACTGCTCGACCTCGCCGCGCCGGAGCACCGGCTGCGCGCCCAGACCGTGGCCCTCGGCGCCAACATGGGCGGTCTGGCCGGCGGCACCCTGTTCGCCGGCATCCTCGCCGAGTGGGCCGGCTCGCCGCTGCGGCTGCCCTGGACGGTGACGCTCGTGCTCACCGGCGCCGCCCTGCTCGGCCTGCTCGCCGTCCCCGAGACGGTGCCCGCCGAGGTCCGCGCCGCCTCCCGGTTCCGGCTGCGCCTCCAGCCGCCGCACGTCCCGCCCGCGATCCGCCCCGCCTTCCTGCGCGCCGCGCTCGCCGGCGGCGCCGGATTCGCCGTCACCGGCGTGCTGACGGCGGTCAGCGGCCTCTTCCTGGCCACCGTGCTCGGCCTGCGCCACCACGCCCTCACCGGGCTGGTCGTCGCACTGGCGTTCCTCTCCATCGCCGTCGGCCAGCTCCTCGTGCGCGTCCTGCCGCAGGCCCGCGCGCTGCCGCTGGCCTGCGCCGGGCTGGTGCTGGCCGCCGCCCTGGTGATCGCCGCGCTGCTCGGCGGGACGCTGCCGCCGCTGCTGCTCGGCGCCTGCGTCAACGGCCTCGCCACCGGCACGGCGATCGGCACCGGGCTCGGCACCATCAACGGCGGGGTGGCGCCGCGGCAGCGCGGCGAGACGGTCTCGGCGTTCTTCGCGGTGCTGTTCACCATGCTCTCGCTGCCGGTGATCGGCGTCGGCGTGCTCATCCGGGCGACCGACCTGCGCACCGGCGGGGTCGCCTTCAGCGCCGCCGTCGCCGTCCTGGCGCTGGCGATCGCGGCCGGCCTGGTCCGCCGACCGGCGGTGCGGCGGGCGGCCTCCTCCCGCCCCGAGGAGGCGTGAGAGGATGGCCGTGACCGTCGCCACCGGCCATCAGCCGCCCCCGGACAAGGACCAGGACACCATCGCCGCCCAGCCCCGCCCCGCCACCGGAAGCCGTGCCGTCGGCGGCCGGGCGAACGCCGCTGCCGCGGCGGGCGGCGGCAGCGGCCGGCGCAGCGAGACCGCGCGCCTGGCGGTGCTGAACGCCGCCGACGACCTCCTGGTGGAGGTGGGCTTCGAGGGCCTCACCATCGAGGGCATCGCGGCCGCCGCCGGGGTCGCCAAGCAGACCATCTACCGGTGGTGGAAGTCCAAGGTCGACATCCTCTTCGACAACCTCGTCCTGGACGGCGCCACCGCCCTGGCCTGGCCCGCGGAGAACCCCGCCGACCCGGCCGACCTGCGCGCCTACGTCCACCGGTTCGCGGCCTTCCTCGGCGCCGAACCGGCCGGAAAGGTCCTCCAGGCCCTCCTCGGTCACGCCCAACTGGACGCCCGGACCGCCGAGTTGCTGCACGGCGGATTCCTCGACGAGCTGCGCGCCCGGGATGTCGCGCACACCCGTGCCTGCCTCGGGCTGCCCGCCGACGAGGACGGCACCGACCGGGCCGCCGTGCTGCTGGACGCCCTGCTCGCCCCGCTCTACCACCGCGCCCTGGTGCTGCGCCGCCCGCTGGACGCCGCGTTCGTCGACGCGCTGCTCGACCAGCACCTGCCGCGCTGACACCCCCTTTCCCGCCGCGCCGCCCGCGGCCCGTGCCGTCCTCCGGGCCCTCCGCCGGCGCCACCGCATCCCGCCAGGAGTCACCGTGTTCCGTCGCCCCCGGCCGACCCACGACGTTCGGGTCATCGCCGTCACCCCGCTCACCCCCGCCCTCGTCCGGCTCACCTTCGCCGGCCCCACCCTGGACGCCCTCGCGATCGAACACCCCACCCAGTGGGTGAAGTTGGACCTTCCCGAGGGCCACTCCCGGGCCTACACCATCCGCTTCCACCGGCCCGCCGAGCGCGAGGTGGACATCGACGTCGTGCTGCACGGCAACGGCCCGCTCTCCCGCTGGGCCGAGGTCGCCCGGGTGGGCGATCCCGCCCGGCTGGCCGGACCGCGCGGCCGCCGCCCCTCCTTCGAGGGCGCCGGCCACGTGCTGCTCGCCGCCGACGAGAGCGCCCTGCCCGCCGCGCTCACCATCCTCGACGACCTGCCGCCGGCCGTCCCGGTCTCCCTGTTCGTCGAGGTCGGCGACGCCACCGGGGCCGCCCTGCCGCTGCCCGAGCGGGCCGGCCTGACCGGGCACTGGCTGCCCCGCCGCCCGGAGCTGCCGAAGGGCCGCACGCTCGCCGACACTCTGCTCGCCACCGACCTGCCGACCGGCACCACGGCCTGGCTGGCGGGCGAGGCGAACGCCGTGGCCACCGTCCGCCGCCATCTGCTCACCGACTGGGCGCTGCCGCGCGAGCGCGTCCACAGCAAGGGGTACTGGAAGCAGGGCGAGGCCGACCACAAGGCATGACTGGCCGTCAACTCCGGCCGTCGCGAAGGCGAGCTGCCGCGACGGCGGTGGTGTACAGCTCGGTGGTCAGATCGCCTTCCGGCACTCCGAGACCGGCCAGCACCGCGCGGACGGCGGCGAGTGCGGCGGGCAGCTCGCGCTCGTCGGCCGCGGCCGTCTCGACCTCCAGGAACGCCCCGTCGAGCTCCGCCACCCGCACCAGGGTGGCGAGCATCCGGCGGCCCTCGCGCACGAAGCCGTAGTTCCGGCAGCGCTTCTCGAAGGCGAGGACGGGCCGGTGGCCGAGGCCGCGCACGATCGCGTGCGCGGCCTCGGCGTCGGCCACCCGCGTCTCGTACTCCGGCTTGGAGCCGGACGCCTCGTCCACCCGGGCGTCCTTGTACGTCAGCAGCACGGTACGGCCGCCGTCCGCACCGGTCACCTCGCGGATCCGCAACTCGCAGTCGTCGAGGGCAAGTTGATGGTCGGGCGTGTCGTAGTAGGTGTCCCGGTACAGCTCGGCGCGGCCCGGGCCGTACGCACGCTCCAAACGGCGCAACAGGGCGTCCGGTTCGCGCACGAGCGCCTTCAGTTCCGCCTCGATCACCGCGCGCCCCTTCCTCGCCGCCCGCGCACCGCCCACTGTGCCACGGGCCACGCTCAGCGCGAAGCGGCGGCCGAGGCCGAGGCTTCGGGGGCACCGGGGGCCTTGGACGCGCCGGCCGGGGTCCGCGCGGCGCCCGCCCCCGACGCGGTGCCCGGAGCGGAGGCAGTGCCCGAAGCGGCGGCGGCGCCCGGGACGGGGGCGAGGCCGGTGCAGCCGCGCAGGCCGTCGCGGCGCTTGAGGGCGGCCGTGGCGGCGGCCCCGGACTGCGGCACCGGCACGCCCTTGTCGTCGATGGTCGCCGGGGCGAACGTCTCGCCGAGCACCTTGCCGGCCGGGCTGACGGTCAGCGTGGTGACCCCGGTCTCGTTGGAGTTGGCGTAGTTGGAGGTGCCGTACCAGAGGAAGTTGCCGAAGCCGTACCCGATGTAGGTGTCCCCGAGCATGCCCGCGCCGAGCATGGTGTGCGCGTGGGTGCCGACCACGGCGGTCGCGCCCGCGGCGGCGAGCTTCTTGGCGACGGCGGTCTGCGCGCCGGTCGGGCAGGCCTTGCCCTCGTCGCCCCAGTGCAGGTAGACGAGCACCACCGGCGCCTGCCGCTTCGCCTCCCCGACCGCCTTGAGCAGGGCGGCGGTGTCCAGCGCCGAGGCGATGCCGGGCTTGTTCGCGCCGGCCCGCCACTTCTGGTTGGTGAGGTCCTCGACCTGGCTGGCCGCGACCAGCGCGACCTTCACGCCGCGCACGGTGGTGACGTACGGGGCGTACGCCTCCTCGGAGTTGCGGCCGAAGCCGACGACGGGGACGGGCGAGGAGGCCTTCGCGGCCAGGGTGTCGGCCAGGCCGTCGGCGCCGAAGTCGACGGCGTGGTTGTTGGCGAGCGAGACGACGTCGACGCCGGAGTCCTTGAGCGCGGTGAGCGCCTTGGGCGAGGTGCGGAAGGTGTACGTCTTCGGCTCGGGGGCGCCGCGTCCGGTGATCGCGGTCTCCAGGTTGAGCACGGCCAGGTCGGCGGCGGAGAGGGTCTTGGCGATCGGGCCGAGCGCGGCCTCGGGCGGCTGCACGGCGAGCCGGGCCTCGGTGCGGCCCTCGAAGTGGACGTCCCCGGCGAACGCCACGGTGATGCTGCCGTCGGGGCGCGGCGCCGCGCCGTCGCCGGACGCCTCGCCCCCGGGGGTGGCGGAGCCGTCGCCGGGCGAGGCCTTCGCGGCGGCCGCGTCGGCGGCGGCCTCGGCGGACCTGGAGGCCTTCACGGCGGCCGGATCGGGGTCGTCCGGCCCGCAGGCGGCCACGGGTATCAGCCCGAGCAGCAGTGCGACGGCGGCCGGGGCACGGCGCATGTGTGTTCCCCCAAGGTCGATCCGGAAGCGGTCAGCCTACGCCACTCCCCCGCCGCCTCTTCGCCTCGTGGCCGCGAACAACACCGGTCCGTCGCCGGGCGTTCGACCGCCCGCGGGCCGGCCGGGGGCGGCTCCGGCCGGCCCCGTTTCGGCCCGCCCGTCCCTACCCGGCGGCCCCTCCTGGCCGTCCCGTCCCTGGCGCGGCGCCCGGACGGCGCGCAGCGTGGGAAGGGTGGAGGTCTCCGCGAGCGCGCGGGGCGGCGACGCAGGCGGGCGGTGTGGGCCATGACGGGCAACGGGACCAAGGGCGCCGAACGGCGGATCGTGGTCGGGATCGACGGCTCGGCGCCCTCGAAGGCGGCGCTGCGCTGGGCGGTCGGGCAGGCGGTGCTGACCGGGGCGACGGTGCACGCGGTGGCCGCGTGGGAGTACCCGTCGCTGTACGGGTGGTTCGCGCCGATGGTGGACGACGGCTTCGAGCAGTCGGCGCGCCGGACGCTGACGGCCGAGGTGAACGAGGTGATCGGCGCGCAGCGGCCGGTGCCGGTCGAGGAGAGCCTGGTACTGGGGCACGCGGCCGAGGTGCTGCTGGAGGCGTCCGGGGACGCCGACCTGCTGGTGGTCGGCCACCGGGGGCGCGGGACCTTCGCCCGGACACTGCTGGGGTCGGTGAGCGCGCGCTGCGCCGTGCACGGGTCGTGCCCGGTGGTGATCGTCCGGGCGGACGGCAGCACGCTCACACCCGAAGCACGCGCGGCGAGTACGGCGGGCACGGCGGCCCGGGCGACCGGAACGACGACGACCGGCGGCACGGCGGCCGGCCGCGGGGAGCCGGTCGTCCGCACCAAGGACTGGCAGCTGAGCCTGCACGTGGTCGAGGACGGCGACACCACCCGGGTGCACGCGGTGCTCGACGCCGACGGCGCCGTGCTGCACAGCGACGCCCTCGCCCGCCGCAACCCGAACGACCCCCCGGCGCCGGTGGTGGGCGACGAGTTCGCGGTCGGCCGGGCCCTGATCGACCTCGGCCACCAACTGCTCCGCGCGGGCATCCACGGGGCCACGGGGCCGGCGGAGGAGTGACATCCTGACGACCGGAGGACAGGATGACGATCGACCTTCCACGATCGACTGCCCCGGCCGACGCCTGACAGCTGACAGCTGACAGATTTCAGATAACAGATGACGGATAACAGATGACAGATTCTGTCAGCCCAACTCCGGGCCCCCACCCGGCCCCCGCACCCGACTTCACCCCCGCCCAGCGCGCCCGCGGCCGCGCGCTGCGCCGCGCCCAGCTCCCGTGGGCGCTCGGCGGACGGCTCACCGGCCTGGCGCTGACCCTGGTCCTCGGCCTGACGCCGGCCGGCGCCGGGCTGGTGTCGGCGGCCGGCGGCCGGTTCGGCGGCTCGCGGACGGCGGAGGTGCTCGCCGGGGCCGCCGCGCTGGTGCTGCTCGGGCAGCTGGCGCAACTGCCCTTCGGGGCGGGTGCCCGGTCCGTGCGGGCCCGGTTCGGCCTGGTCACCCAGGGCTGGGCCGGCTGGGCGCTGGACGCCCTGCGCGGGCTGGCGCTGACGCTGGTCCTCGCCCTGCCGGTGGCCTTCGGCCTGTACGCGCTCACCGACCGCTCGCCGGAGTACTGGTGGCTGCCGGCGGCGGGCGCGGCCGCGCTGCTGACCGCCGCGCTCTCCTTCCTCTACCCGCTGCTGGTCGAGCCGGTCTTCAACCGCTTCACGCCGATGGAGCCGGGCCCGCTGCGCGAGGCCCTGCTGGAGCTGGCCGACCGGGACGGCGTCCGGGTGCGGGACGTCCTGGTCGCGGACGCCTCGCGCCGCACGACGGCGCTCAACGCGTACGTGTCGGGCCTGGGCGCGACGCGGCGGATCGTCGCCTACGACACGCTGCTGTCCACGGCCGCTCCGCGCGAGGTGGAGCTGGTGGTGGCGCACGAGCTGGGGCACGTCAAGCACCGGGACGTACTGACCGGCACGGTGCTGGGCGCGGTGGGCGCGGCCGTCGTGGTGGCGCTGCTGGGCCTGCTCTCGGGCTGGGACGCCCTGCTGTCGGCGGCGGGCGCGACGGACGCGGCCGATCCTCGGTCGATGCCGCTGCTGGCGGCCGGCGCCGCGCTGCTGGGCGCGCTGTCCGGCCCGCTGCAGTGCGCGGTGAGCCGCCGGGTGGAGACCCGCGCGGACCGGCACGCCCTCGAACTGACCGGGGACACCGAGCAGTTCATCGCGATGCAGCGCAGGCTGGCGGTGACCAACGTGTCCGACGTCGACCCGCCGCGGCTGCTGGAGCTGCTGTTCGCCACCCACCCGAGCGCCACCCGCCGGATCGCCGCCGCCCGCGCCTGGCGGCCCCGCCGTCCCACTGCACCCGAAGTCGTTGTATAGTGCAACGATAGTCCACGAAACCCCGAGGCCCCGAGGAGGTGGGTCGCCGTGTCCGACCGCGAGACGTCGATCGACACCATCCAGCGCGAGCTGACCGCCTTCGCCCGCCGCGCCCGCCACAAGGCGTCCCAGCTGCACCCGGACCTCTCGCTGGTCACCTACAGCATCCTGGACCTCATCACCGAGCGCGGCGGCTGCCGGGCCGCCGATGTCGCCGCGTACTTCATGCTCGACAAGTCCACGGTCAGCCGCCAGGTCACCGCCCTGGAGAAGCTCGGGCTGCTGCGCCGCGAGACCGACCCGGAGGACCAGCGCGGGCAGATCCTGCTCGCCACCGACGCCGGGCTGACCCTGCTGCGCGAGGCCAACCAGCAGCGGCGGCTCTCCTTCACCGCCCGGTTCACCGACTGGTCGGACGAGGACGTCTCCCGGTTCGCCGACTACCTGGCCCGCTACGGCGCGGAGGGCTGACCGCCGCACCGCCCGGCCGCGCCGAAGCCCCACCTGCCTCGAAGCCCCACCCCGCCGAAGCCCGCCCGCCCCGGGGTGCGGCGGGCCACCCGGACGGTGTACAGAGGAGAGGTGCCACTTCGGCAGCCTCCCCGCCCGCGGCACCCCCGCGCGGGGCACCCCGACGACCGGCGTTCCCCCGACCGCCGTCGTTCCCGGCGGCCCGACCGCCGGGCGCTGACGGCGGTACCGCTCGCGCTGATCGTGCTGATCACGGTGGTCGACGTGCTCGCCCCGCCGGACATCCACCTGGGCCCGCTGCTGATCGTCGCCCCCGCCCTCACCGCCTCCCTCGCCGGCGCCCGCGCCACCGCCGCCGTCGCCCTGCTGTCGATCGCCGCGCTGACCGTCATCGGCGTCCTGCGCGACGGCGTCACCACGGCCAACCACGAGACCCAGCTCGGCGCCCTGCTCGCCGTCTCGGCCCTCATCGTCGGCCTGCGCGCGCTGCGCGACCGCCACGAACGCGAACTCGCGCAGGTCCGCTCGGTCTCCGAGGCGGCGCAGCGCGTGCTGCTGCGCCCGCTGCCCGACCGGATCGGCCCGCTGCACCTCGCCTCCGTCTACCTGGCCGCCGAGGCCGAGGCGCAGGTCGGCGGCGACCTCTACGCGGCGGCCCGCACCACCGCCGGCACCCGGCTGCTGATCGGCGACGTGCGCGGCAAGGGCCTGGCCTCGCTCGGGGACGCCGCGCTGCTGCTGGGCGCGTTCCGGGCCGCCGCGCACCTGCACGCCGACCTGCCCGGCCTGGTCGGCTACCTCGACGGCAGCATCGCCTGGGACCTCGCCCAGCTCGCCCAACAGCAGGCCGAGCAGCGGGCCCGGGAGCAGCCCCGGCTCCCCCTCCCGCTCCCCCTCCCGCTCCCGCTCCCCCTCCCACTGCCGTCCCGGCTGCGGCCGGGCCCGCGCCCGCCGCCGCTCGACGGGACGCCGGCCATCGGCGCCGCCGCCCCCGCCGAAGCGGGCGACACGGACCCGGACGACAGCGGCGAGTCGTTCATCACCGCCCTCGTCCTGGACATCCCGGACGACGAGGCGGTGGTCCGGCTGGTCGACTGCGGCCACCCGCCGCCGCTGCTGCTGCACGGGGACGTGGTCTCCACCCTGGAGCCCGGCCGCACCGCGCCCCCGCTCGGCCTCGGCGAACTGGCCCCGGGGCCGTACACGGTGGAGGAGTTCCCGCTCCTGCCCGGCGACCGGCTGCTGGTCTACACCGACGGCGTGATCGAGGCCCGTGACGCCGGACGGCGGTTCTACCCCCTGGCCGAGCGGGTCGCCGAACGGGCCGCCGCCCACCCCGCCGAGCGCCCGGCCGCCCTGCTGCAGCACCTGCGCCGCGACCTGGTCGCGTACGTCGGCGGACGGCTGGACGACGACGCGGCCATGGTCGTGGTGGAACGCCTCGGCTGAGCCCGGCGGAGGCCGACGGGGGCCGGCAGAGGCCGGCAGAGGCCCTCAGGGCGGGCTCACGGCTTGTAGGGCAGCTGCGGCACGTCGAAGCAGGTGGTGGTCATGGACTCCACCTGGGTGACCCAGCCGCCGCGCCCGCCCTCGGCCGAGTCCTGCCAGCGGGCCGCGTTCAGGCAGGCCCGGGTGGGCCCGGTCGGCGGCGGCCTCGGGACGAAGTCGGCGGGCAGCAGCAGCCCGTGCGCGTCGTAGGGCTCGGGGCGGTTCATGAACCGTTCCACGCAGGCCCGGGTGAGCTCCGCGCCGCAGGAGTCCATCGCGTCGGCGAGCCACTGCGCGCCCGCCCAGCCCTCCAGTTCCCAGGCCGACAGCAGCGGCTCGCGGTCCGGGTAGGAGCGGGCCATCGCCGCGCGGAAGTCGGCCACCGCCGGGTGGCCGACGTCCTCGTAGTTGAGCGAGGACGAGGTGGCCCAGAGCGCGTTGCGGCAGGTGGGCGAGGCCTGGTAGTCGGTGCGCACGGACTCCGACCAGTTCTGCACATTGGTCACCTTGGCCGTGACGCGCACGCCGGCCTCGTCCAGGGAGCGGCAGAGCGCCGCGTTGCCCCGGGTGTCCATGGCGTCGAACAGCAGCTGTGAGCCGTCCGCCCGGACGGCCGCGGCCACCGCCTGGAAGTTCGGCAGCGCGAAGTCCACCGTCTGGGTGAGCACCCGGTAGCCCTCGGCCTCCAGGCCGGTGCGCAGCTGGGCGGCGTAGCGGGCGGAGTCGGCCTGGTTGTAGGCGACCACGGCGGCGCTGGTCGCGCCCAGCCGCTCCTTGAAGAAGCGGAACACCTCGGTGGACTGGTAGAGCGTGCCGTTCCAGCCGACGGCGTGCCCGTCGCGCGGCGCGGCGCTGCCGTAGATGCCGTACAGGTGCGGCCAGCGGTCGTACGCGGTGCCGATCGGCTGGCCGCCGACGTCGGGCACCGCCCTGCCGCTGACGTAGGGGGCGCCCGCGTAGTCGAGGACGCTGCCGGAGACGAGGGCGAAGACGTGCGACTGGTCGATCAGCCGGTGCACGCAGTCCTGGTTGCCGATGCCGCTGCCGCCGTCGTCGCAGGTGACGAGCTTGACGGTGCGGCCGTGCAGGCCGCCGTGGTCGTTGAGGGACTGGAAGAAGGCCTGGGCTCCGTAGCGGGGTCCGCTGAACACCTCGCTGCCGACCGGGCTGGTCAGCGAGGTGACGATGCCGATCCGGATCTCGGTCGGGGTGACTCCGGTGTCGGAGGCCGGGTTGCCGTTCCCCGCCCCGGTGGCGCCCGCCGTGGTGGGGCGGGCGCCGAAGGCGCTCGGCGGCAGCCGGCTCCCGCAACCGGCCGCCGCGGCGAGCAGCGCGAGGGCGAGGGCGAGGGCGAGCGCCCGGACGGCGGTGGCGGGGGTCAGCCGCATCCGGGGACCGGGGTGCCGGTGGCACCGCCGGCCTGGACCAGCAGGCCGCAGAGGGTCGAGCGGGAGACCTTCCAGGTGCCGTTCTCCAGCACCGCCCGGCCGGTCGCGGCGGGCTCGACCACGCTGCCCTGGAGGGACAGCTCGTAGGTGACGGTGGCCTCGGTCGGGGAGGTGAACGCCACGTTCGTGACCCTGGCCTTCACCTGGCCGACCCGCGGGTCCTGGGCGAAGCCCTCCAGGACGGGGAGCAGCACGTCACCGTTCTGGAGCAGCGAGGCCTTCTCGGGGATCGGGGTGGTCGGGTCGAAGAACTTCTGCCAGTTGTCGGTGACCGCGGTGGTGGCCGCCGCCGGGTCGGCGGGCGCGGTCGCCCCGGGGCTCGGGGTCCCGGTCTCCGTGGCCGTCGCGGTCGCGGTCGTGGTGGCGGTCGTGGTCGCGGTGCCGGTCGCCGTGGCCGTCGTGGTCGCGGCGGGCGGCGAGGGGCTCGCCGTCGAGGACTCCGACCCGCTGCTGCCGCAGGCCGCCACCGTGCCCACCACCAGCAGCAGCGCGAGCAGGGCGCCCGCCGACCGCGGGACGGGGCCGCCGAGCCGACGGGTACCGCTCTGGCTCACGTGCATGGTGTCCCTCGCTCCGGATGCTGTTCCAGGCCGTTCCTGGAAACGTCGCAGGTGACACCATCAAGGCGGATCCATGGACGAATCGCAATCCGGGCGACGGAGCACCGCGAACCGCGCGAAGGGCGCGGTGGCCCGCGCGCTGCGCTCGGCGCGGGAGGGCGGCGGGTGGGCCGGCTGGGCGCTGGTCGCGGTGGGCGCGGTGCTCTGCGTGCTGGGCTGGTACGGCGTGTCCGGCGAGCGCTTCGTCGAGCAGCAGGTCCCGTACCTGGCCTCGGCGACCGTCCCGGGTGCGGCGCTGATCGTGGCGGGCGCCGTCCTGGCCGCCCTGCGCCCGCCCGGGCGAACGCGCACGCCCACACCCACGCCCACGCCCACGGACCGCCGGATCGCGCACCTGTACGCCCTGCTCGTCGAGCCCGCCGACACCGAGGGCACCGCCGGCACCGCCGACGCCGAGGGCAGCGCGGTCACGGCGGACGGCGAAGAGCCCGCCGGCCCCCCGCTGGCCGTCCCCGGGGGCACGCTCTACCACCGCCCGGACTGCCCGCTGGTGGCGGGCAAGCCCGCCGCCGCCCCGGTCGACGCGGCCGCCGTCCGGGACCGCGGGCTCACCCCCTGCCGGCTCTGCGACCCGGATCCGCCCGGCGGCAACCCCGCCGGCCCCACCACCCGTCCGGGCGATCCCCGCCCGCCGACCGGCTGAGGCGGCCGGCCCATGAGCACCCTCCACGCCGCCGCCCTCCACTCCGTCGGCCTCCACCCCGCCGCCCTCCACTCCGTCGGCCTCGACTCGGCCGGCCTCACCGTCGACCTCGCCCTCGCCGGGCTGACCGTCGGCAGCGCCGCCGCGCTCAGCGGCATCGGCCTTGTCGTCTGCCACCGCGCCACCGGCGTGCTCAACCTCGCCCAGGGCGCGCAGGCCATGCTGGTCGCCTACCTGCTGCGGGACCTGGTCGTCGAGCGGCAGTGGCCCGTCTG
Source organism: Kitasatospora sp. NPDC001527 (assembly GCF_040298605.1). NCBI lineage: Bacteria > Bacillati > Actinomycetota > Actinomycetes > Kitasatosporales > Streptomycetaceae > Kitasatospora > Kitasatospora sp. NPDC001527. The sequence goes on from NZ_JBEPAM010000010.1 coordinate 180,263, forward strand.
GCCGGCCGTCGCGTGCTGCCTGCTGCTGGTGGCGCCCGCGCTCGGGGTGCTGCTGGACGTGCTGGTGTACCGGCCGCTGCAGCGGCGCGGCGCGGGAGCGGCCGAGACGATGGTGGCCGGACTCGGCGTGTTCGTGCTGCTCATCGGGGTGGTGGTGCTGGTGTGGGGCGCCGCGCCGGTGGGCGGGGCGCCCTCGCCGTTCGGCGGGGGGCCGCTCGTGCTGCCCGGCGGGCACACGCTGCGCCCGGACACGGTGGCGCAGTTGGCCGCGATCCTGGTGCTCGCCCTGACGGTCGGGGCGACCACCCGGTTCACGCCGTTCGGCCTGCGGCTGCGGGCGGTGGTGGACGACCGGCGGCTCGCCGAGCTGGCCGGGGTGGACGCCGACCGGGTGTCGGCGGCCGGGTGGGCGTTCGGCTCGTTCACCGCCGGGCTGGTCGGCATCGCGCTCGCGCCGTACCTGCTGCTCGACCCGTACGGGCTGCCGCTGCTGGTGATGGAGACGATGGCCGTCGCGGTGGCGGCCCGGCTGCGCAGCATCCCGGTCGCGGTGGTGACCGGGCTGGGGCTGGGCGTGCTGCAGGCGGAGCTGACCCGGTTCCGGCCGGCCGGGCAGCTGCTGCCGCTGGTGCAGGCGGTGCAGGCGAACCTGTTCGTGGTGGCGCTGCTGGTCGCCGCGCTGCTGGCCGGCCCCGGGCTCACCGGCGGGCGCGGCGGCGTGGACGTCCCGCCGGCGCGGGCCCGCGGCGGGCGGGGCGGCCGGGCGGCGCGGGCGGTCTGCCTGGTGCTGCTCCTGCTGCCGCTGGGCTTTCGCGGCAACGACCTGCGCGGCGCGCTGCTGGTGCCGGCGCTGGCGCTGGTGCTGCTGTCGATCGTGGTGGTGACGGGGTACGGCGGGCAGATCTCGCTCGGCCAGGCCGGGTACGCGGGGCTGGGGGCGCTCGGGACGGCGCTGCTGATGTCGGGGCGGGTCCCCGGTCTGCCCGCCCTGCCGGCCGCGCCGGCGCTGCTGTTCGCCGTGCTGGTCACCGCGCCGCTCGGGCTGCTCACCGGCTGGCCGGCCATCCGGCGGCGCGGCCTGGCGCTGGCGCTGGTGACCTTCGCGGTCGGGACGACGCTGAGCCGCTTCGTCTTCCAGCAGCCGTACGCCACCACCGGGCTGGTCCTGGACCGGCCGGCGTTCCTGGCCGGCGACCGCGCCTTCTACCTCGCCGAACTGCTGCTGCTCGGTCTGGGCGCGGCCGTGGTGCGGGCGCTGCACGGCGGGCGCACCGGCCGGGCGCTGAGCGCGCTGCGCGACCACGAGCCGGGGGCCGCGGCGGCGGGGGTGAACGTGCCGGGGCTCAAGCTGTTCGCCTTCGTGGCGGGCGCGGCGCTGGCGGCGCTCGGCGGCGGTCTGATGGGCATGGCCGGTCGCGCCTTCGACCCGGCGGCGTTCGACCCGGTGCGCGGGCTGCTCTGGTTCGCGGCCGTGGTCGTCGCGGGTGCCGACAGCGCGCTCGCCGCCGTGCTGGCGGCGGCGCTGATCACCGGACTGGACGCGGGCACGGTGGCGGGGGTGTCGGCGGTCGCGGTCGGTGCGCTGGCGGCCGCGATCGGGCGGCTGCCGGGTGGTCTGGCCGGCCTCGCCACGGCCGGGGCGGCCCGGGCCGGCGCCCCGCCGCCCACGCCACCGCCGCCGCCCTCGTCGGCCGGGCCCACCGGCCGGCTGACCCCGGCGGGGCGGCGGGTGCGGGCGCTGATCGCCGCCCGCCGGGCGTCCGGCGGGCAGGCCGGGCCGTGACCGGGCCCCGTCCGCGCTCCGCACCGCCGGCCGCCCGGCTGACGGCGCGCGGGGTGGTGCGCCGCTACGGCGGGATCGAGGCGGTGGCCGGGGTCGACCTGGTCGCGGCGCCGGGGCGGGTGACGGGGCTGATCGGGCCGAACGGCGCGGGGAAGAGCACGCTGTTCGACTGCCTCGCCGGGACCGCCCGCCCGGACGCGGGCCGGGTGCTGCTCGGCGGCCGGGACGTCACCCGCCTGCCGGTGCACGCGCGGGTGCGGCTCGGGCTGGCCCGCACGTTCCAGCAGATCGCCGTGTTCCCGACGCTGTCGGTGGCGGACAACGTGCGGGTCGGCGCCGAGCAGCGGCCCGGCAGGGCCGGGGACCGTACGGCCCGCGCGCTCGCCGTGTTCGGGCTGGAGGCGGTGGCGGCGGAGCCGGCCGGCGGGCAGCCGACGGGCGTGCTGCGGCTGGTCGAGCTGGCGCGGGCGCTGGCCGGCGGGCCGCGCGTCCTGCTGCTGGACGAGCCGGCGGCGGGCCTGGACACCGCGCAGACCGCCCGGCTGCTCACCGTTCTGCGCGGCTTGGCCGACGACGGCATGGCCCTGGTGCTGGTCGAGCACGATCCCGACCTGGTCTCCGAACTCGCCGACACCGTCTACGCGATGGCCGACGGCCGGGTGGTCGCCGCCGGCCCGACGGCGGCGGTGCTGGCCGACCCGCGGGTGGTCCGGGCCTGGGGCCGGTGAGGACGCCCATGTCCGCCGAAGTCGCCCTGCTGGCCGTGCGGGTGCGCTACGGCCCGCTGGAGGCCCTGCACGGGGTGGACCTGGCCGTGCCGTCCGGCGGGGTGACGGTGCTGCTCGGCCGCAACGGCTCCGGCCGCACCAGCGTGCTGCACGCGCTGGCGGGGCTGGTGCGCCCGGCCGCCGGGCGGGTGGTGTGGCGGGGGCGGGACGTCACCGCGCTCGGCGTGCACCAGCGGGTGCGGCTCGGCCTCGCGCTGGTGCCGGCCGAGCGCGCCGTGTTCCCCTCGCTCACCGTCGCCGAGCACCTCGCCCTCGCCGCCCCCACCCGGGGCGGCCCGGCGCGGGGCGGCCCGGCGCGCGAGGCGCTGGCGCTGTTCCCCGAACTCGCCGCGCTGCTGCCCCGCCCGGCCGGCACGCTCTCCGGCGGCCAGCAGCAACTCGTCGCCGTGGCCAGGGCGTTGACCACCGCACCGACCCTGCTGCTGCTCGACGAGCCGGACCGGGGGCTGGCCCCGGCCGTCGCCGCCCGGCTGCACGCGCACCTGCTGTCCTCGTCCGCCGCCACCGGCCGGACCGTGGTGCTGACCGCGCAGACCCTCCCGCCCGCTCTCGCCCCCGCGGCCGCCGTGCACGTCCTGCACCGCGGCGAGCTCACCTTCTCCGGGGAGCCCGCCGAGACGGGAACACCCCCGGACGCGCCGCGGTGATCGCCTCCCCGGCGCGGGGCGGGCCGCTCGACGACAGAAGGGTCCGCGGCAGGCTTCGTGGCGCCTGCCGCGGACCCTCACCCCCCGGGGACCGGCCCCTACAGCGCCCGCGCGTCCGTGGCGAGCGCCTCGGCGACGGGGAGGTTGGGCTGGGGGTGGGTCAGCAGGTGCATGCCGGCCGCCAGGGCGCCGCCGATCAGCGGGGCGAGCAGGAACAGCCACAGCTGGGAGAGCGCCGGGCCGCCCGCGAACAGGGCCGGGCCCAGGCTGCGGGCCGGGTTCACCGAGGTGCCGGTGAGCGGGATGCCGACCAGGTGGACGACGACCAGCGCCATGCCGATCGGCAGGCCGTCGAAGCCGGTGACGGCGAGCCGGTGGGTGACGGCGAGGACGACGTAGACCAGCAGGAAGGTCAGCACGACCTCGGTGAGGAAGGCGCCGCCGGCGTTGATGTGGACCGCGGAGCGGTCACCCCAGCCGTTGGTGCCGAGCTTGCCGTGCGTCTCCAGGCCCGGGACCTGCTTGGCGAGCAGCAGCACCAGGGCCGCGCCCGCTATGCCGCCGAGCACCTGGGCGACCCAGTACGACACCGCGGTGCGGCCGTCGATCCGGCGGGCGAGCAGGAAGCCGAGCGTCACCGCCGGGTTCACGTGGCAGCCGGAGATCGGCCCGAGCGCGTAGGCGAGCGCGAGGAGCACGAAGCCGAACGCGAGCGCGATGCCCACCGAGCCGATGGCGTCCCCCGCCAGTACCGCCGCGCCCACCGCCAGCAGCACCAGCAACAGCGTTCCGAGGAATTCGCCGACCACCGCGCGCCTGTCCAGCCTGTCCATCCGGGTCCTCCAGACCTCGTCCGTACGGACGGCCTGGCGCCGCCCGCACACCCGGTCGGCCCAGCGTCCGCGGGAGCGGGCGCAGGGTCGACCGACCGGGTGATCCCCGTGATCACGGGGGTTCCGAGCGTTGAAGTATTCCAAAGGAGTGAAAATCGGACCAATCGGCTCTTAGTTCACGATCAGGACGATCTTGCCCCTCAGGTGGCCGCGCGCGCTCTCGGCCTGCGCCTCGGCGGCCTGAGCCAGCGGCAGAACCCGGTGCAGCGGCAGCGTCAGAGCGCCCGCCGCGAACAGGCCGAGCGCGCCGTGCAGCGCCGGACGGTCGTAGGTGGCGGTCGCCTCGCCGCCGGTGAAACGGACCCCGTGCTGCTCGGCGCCCTGCCAGTCGGCGATGGTCAGCACCCGCTCGGCGCCGCCCGCCAGCTCGACCGACAGCGGCAGGACGCCGGTCCCGGCCGCGTCCAGCACCCGGTCCACGCCCCCGGGCGCGAGGGCGCGGACCCGCTCGGCCAGCCCCGCGCCGTACGTCACCGGCACGGCACCCAGCTCGCGCAGGTACGCGTGGTTGGCCTCGCTCGCGGTGCCGATCACCCGGATCCCCCGGGCCCGCGCGAACTGCAGCAGCAGCGTGCCGACGCCGCCCGCCGCCCCGTGCACCAGCAGCGTGTGGCCGGGCTCGGCGCCCAGCAGGTCCAGCGAGCGCCAGGCGGTCTCGGCGGCCGCCGGGACCGCCGCGGCCTGCGCCCAGCCGAGCGCGGCCGGCTTGCGGACCAGCCGGTCCGCCCGCGCCAGGACGTACTCCGCGTACCCGCCGCCGTGCACCGCGCCGAGCACCTCGTCGCCGGCCCGCCACTCGGTGACGTCCGGGCCGACCGACTCCACCACGCCCGCGACCTCGTAGCCGGGGACGGCGGGGAAGGCGACCGGGAACAGCGCGGTCAGCGAGCCGGACCGCACCTTGTGGTCGAGCGGGTTGACGCCGACGGCGCGCACGGTGATCCGCACCTGCCCGGGGCCGGGCGCGGGCAGTTCGATCCCGATCGGCCGCAGGACGTCCACCCCGCCGAACTCGGAGAAGCCGATCGCCTTGGCCGGGAGGGTGCGGGTGTCCGAGGGGTTGCTCATGGGAATGCCCACCGTTCCTTCGTTCCGGGGGAGTTCGGCGACCGCCGCGCTCCCGGTGACGGCTCCAGCCTGGTACCGGCGGCGGGGTCGGGCGCCCAGCCGTTCGGACGGTTCCACCCGGCCGTTCGGCCAGGCCGGCGGGGAGCGGCGCACACTACGCTGGTCGCCATGACGGAGCGGCCGCGCGGCGACGACGGGAACGGCGCCAACGACAGGGACGGCGCCGGCGACGGGCCGGCGGGGCCCGGCGGGTGGTCCTGGGACGACCCGGAGGGTGCCCTGGCCCTCACCGCCGAGGTGCTGCGCACACCCCGGGCGAGGCTGATGCCGAGGATCTCCGAGGTGCTCGCCGGACTCGTCCCGCACATCGCGCTGGCCCAGCTGAGCGGGATCTGCACGCACACCCCCGCGAGCGCCTCCGGCGCCGAGGAGCTGTCCGCGCGGATCACCGGCGCCGAACTGGCCCGGCTCGCGAGGGAGGTGACGCCCGGCCGCCCCTGGCAGGGCGAGGCGGTGCTCGGCGGGCGCCCGCGCCCGGCGGTCGCCGTGGCGGCGGCGCCGCCCGGCACCGACGGCGCGCTGCTGGTGCTGGTCCGGGCGCGGACCGTGGCGGGGCCGGGCCGTCCCCCGGCGCCGCTGCCCGAGCGGCCGCTGCGCGTGCTGCAACAGCTCTGGGAGCTGCTGGCCACGCACTCCCACCACCGGGCCGTGGACGCCGCACCGGCGCAGGCCGCCGCCTCGCGCGCCTCGGCGAGCGCCCGGGCGCGGGCCATCGCCGAACTCGGCGGCGCCCACGCCTCCGCCCTCTCCGCGATCCTCGCGCCGCTGCGCTCCGCCGCCCTGGACGACGCCACCGCCCGGCGCACCGCCACCGAGCTGGCCGTGACCGCGCTGCTCGACCTGCGCGGCGCCGCCGACCTCGACCGCGAGCTGAGCGAGGAACCGGCCGCCACCGCCTTCGCCCGGCTCGCCGACGCGCTCCGGCCGCTGCTGCGGCACAGCCCGGTCCGGCTGGACCTGCTGGCCCCGGCCGAGGGGGACCGCTCGGTGCCCGCCGACACCGCGCACGCCGCCCGCGCCGCCGTGCGCTCCGCCGTGCTCGCCATGCTGGAGCAGGACGGCCTGGGCCGGCTGCACGTGCGCTGGCAGTTCATCGGCAACGGCCTGCGCGCGGTCGTCCGGGACGACGGCCCCGGCCTGCTGGGCGCCGACGCGCTGGCCGTCCACCGCACCGCCGACCGGATCGCCGCCCTGGCCGGCGCCCTGACGGTCGACGCCGTCCCGGGCTGGGGCACCACGGTGACCGTCGACCTGCCGCTGGCCGCCCCCGAGACGGACGGCGCGGGCCCGGCCGACCCGCTGGAGGGCCTGCACCCGCGGGAGCTGGAGGTCCTGGACCAGCTCGCCCGGGGCCGGCGCAACCGCGAGATCGCCCACGCCCTGCACATCAGCGAGTCCACGGTGAAGTTCCACGTCGCCAACATCCTGGCCAAGCTCGGCGTCGCCTCCCGGGGCGAGGCCGCGGCCCTCGCCCACCGCGCCGGCCTGCCCTCCACCGCGCACCCGGCCGCCGCCCTGCACGCCGCCTCCTGACCCGCGACCGCCCCGCGTGCGGCGCCCCGTGCCCTCAGGGGCGGGCGGCGGTGGCGACGGCGCAGAGGGGGCCCGGGCGGGCGCACGGCTCGGGCAGGTGGGGCGAGAACCGCGCGGCCGGAATCACCGGGCCGGGCGAGGACCGGTCGGCGGGTCGTCCCGCCCGCCGCCGAGCAGGAGCGTCACGGCGCCCCGGCCACCTCCGGCGCCGCCCGGAGGGCCGCCGCCACGCGCCGCCACCGCTTCACCGACGGACCCGCCCTCACGCCTCCCCCTCCCCCTTCGCGCTCTTCGGGCGGCTGCGGGCACGCAGGTGGAGGCGCTCGCCCTGCTTGCCGAAGAGGCTGAGGACCTCGACGTCCCCCGCGCCGGTGGAGCCGAACCAGTGCGGGTTCTGGCAGTCGAACTCGGCCGCCTCGCCCGGGGCGAGGACGACGTCGTGCTCGCCGAGCAGCAGCCGCAGACGACCGGAGAGCACGTAGAGCCACTCGTGGCCGGTGTGGGTGGCGAGCGAGGGGGTCTGCTGGGCCGCCGGGATGGTGATCTTGAACGCCCGGGGCTCGGTGCGGTGGCGGGAGAGCGGGACGAAGACCCGCCCGTCGGCCCGCCCCGGGTGCTGGTGGACGCGCGGGTCCTGCACGCGCGGGGCGGCGACGATCTCGTCCAGCGGGACGCCGAGGGCAGCGGCGATCGGCAGCAGGAGTTCCAGGCTGGGCTTGCGCTGCTCGGACTCCAGCCGCGACAGCGTGCTCTTGGAGATGCCGGTGGCCTGGCCGAGGTCGGCCAGGGACATGTCCTTGCGCTCGCGCAGGCGGCGCAGCCGGGGGCCGATCTGGCGCAGGGTGGCGGCGATCTCGGGGTTGGCGTCCTGGTCCATGCGCCCGATCGAACCAGGCCGTCCCGGTTGCGGCAACGCGGCCTCCCGCTCTGGCCCGGCACGGTGGGCAGCCCGGGGCCGTACTCCGTGGCCGCCGCACGGCGCGACGGCAACACCTCGTGGAACGTCCTGGTCAGCGGGGGCGCGGTGGAGGGCTGTCACATCCGGGCGGGCCGCGTCGTCTCCCTGTCGACAGCGTTCGCGGCCGGCCCGGCCGTGGACGGACGAACAGGGAGGACCCGGACATGGCGCGACGGCTCACCATCATCGGCGGGGGCTTCGGCGGTCTGACGGCGGCGATCTCGGCGGCCGAGGCCGGCGCCGAGGTGACGCTCCACGAGGCGCACCGGCGGCTCGGCGGCCGGGCCCGCACCACGCGGGCGCCGTACCGGGCCAACGAGGGGCCGCACGCCTTCTACCGGCGCGGCCCGCACTGGGCGTGGCTGCGGCAGCGCGGGCTGGTCGGCCCGCTCGCCCGGATCCCGCTGGGCGCGCTGCTGCGCACCCGCTACCTCCTCGACGACCGCCCGCGCGCCCTGCCGCCGCTGGCGCTGTCCCGGCTGGCGGCCCGCCGGGACGCGCCGGTCGGCCGGACCTTCCTGGGCTGGGCGAGCGAGGTGGCGGGCGAGCGCACGGCCCGCGCGGCGGCCAGCTTCGCGGCCGTCGCGACCTTCCACCACGATCCGGGGCTGCTGTCGGCGGCGTTCACCCAGGAGCGGTTGCGCCGGGCCGCGAGCCTGCCGCCGGAGGCGGTGTACCCGGTGGGCGGCTGGCAGTCGGTGATCGACCGGATGACCGCCCGGGCCCGGGAGCTGGGCGTGCGGATCGAGACCGGCTCCCGGCTGGAGGCGCTGCCGCCGAGCAACAACCCGATCGTCGTCGCGACCTCCCTGGAGTCGGCGCGCCAGCTGCTCGGCGATCCGACCCTGTGCGGGGAGAGCGGCCGGACGCTGCTGCTGGACGTGGCCCTGCGGTCGCGGCGCGGTGACGCCTTCTTCGTCTCGGACCTCGACCGCACCGGCTGGGTGGAGCGCTTCACCACCCAGGACGACAGTCTGGCCCCGGCCGGCGAGCAGCTCGTCCAGGCCCAACTGCCGCTGGCTCCGGCGGAGTCGAGGGAGTCCGGGCTGGCCAGGGCGGAGCACCTGCTGGACCTGGGCTTCCCGGGCTGGGCCGAGCGTGTGCTGTGGCGCCGCAGCGCCGTGGCCGCCGGCCGCACCGGCGCCGTGGACCGGCCCGGCACCACCTGGCGCGACCGGCCGGCCGTCGACCGCGGCGACGACGTCTACCTCGTCGGCGACCAGGTCGCCGCGCCGGGCGTGCTGAGCGAGGTCTCCTTCGCCAGCGCCCTCGAAGCCGTCTCCCTCGCCCTCGCCCGCCACTCCCCCCACCGCCTCCCCCGCTCCCGCACCGGCTCCGCCCGCTGAACGGCCCCGCGACGCCTCCACGCGCCGACGGCCCGCCCCGCTACGCGCCGGCGGAGCCGGTCCGCAGGACGGCGTGGTCGCCGTGGGGGCCGTAGAGGTGGAGGATCTCGACGGCCTCGGCACCGGCGGGGCCGAACCAGTGGGGTTCGGCGGTGTCGAACTCGGCGGCCTCGCCCGGGCGGAGGGTGAGGTCGCGGTCCCCGACGAGCAGGCGCAGCTCCCCCGCGAGGACGTACAGCCACTCGTAGCCGGCGTGGCTGACGAGCCTGGGTTCGCGCGGGGCGAGGACCTGCTTGAAGACCTGCACCCGCCCCGGGTACTGGGTGAGCGGGACGAGCACGCTGCCGGAGTCGCGGTGGCGGGGGCGCAGATGGAGGCGGGGGTCGCCGGTGGCGGGGGCGGCGATCAGGTGGTCCAGGGCGACGCGGTGGGCGCGGGCGAGCGGGATGAGCAGGTCGAGGGTGGGGCGGCGGTGGCCGGACTCCAGGCGGGAGAGGGTGCTCACCGAGATGCCGGTCGCCGCGCCGAGGGCGTCCAGGGTGAGGCCGCGGCCCAGGCGCAGCGCGCGCAGCCGGGGCCCGATCGCGGCGATGGTCCGCGCGACGTCGTCGATCCCGACGTCGTCGGGCCCGACGGGCTCGGCCGTCACGGGCTCGGTCGTCACGGGCTCGGTCGCGGTGGGGTCGCTCGCGACGGGCCCGGTCGCGGTGGGGTCGGCGTCCATGGGGCCGATTCTGCCTCCCGCCGACCGGTTTGCGGTTTCCGCAAGGACGCTGGGCCGCCGCCCCCGCCCGGCCCCAGCATGGGCGCGCCGTGACCACGAACCGACCGGAAGGCCGCCCCATGAGCAGCACCACCGCGACGGCGACGACCGCGCCGCCCCCCGCGCCCCTCCTCGACGCCCGCCGGCGCTGGACCGTGCTCGCCGTCTGCGCGCTGAGCCTGTTCCTGGTCGGCCTGGACACCACGATCGTCAACGTCGGCCTGCCCGCGATCGGACGCGGCCTGCACGTGGGCACCCGCGGTCTGGAGTGGATCGTGGACGCCTACACCGTCGTCCTCGCCGGCCTGCTGATCACGGCCGGCGCGCTCGCCGACCGCTTCGGGCGCCGCCGGGTCTTCCAGTGCGGCCTGCTGGTGTTCGGCCTCGCCTCCCTCGGCTGCGCGCTCGCGCCGTCGACGGGCGTGCTGGTCGCGGCGCGCGCCCTGCAGGGGGTGGGCGCGTCGATGCTCAGCCCGGTGGCGCTGGCGATCGTGGTGAACGCGATGCCCGACCCCCGGGAGCGGGCCCGCGCGATCGGCGTGTGGGCGTCGGTGTTCGGGCTGAGCATGGCGGCCGGGCCGGTGACCGGCGGGGCGCTGGTCGCGGCGTTCGGCTGGCGGTCGGTGTTCTGGGTGAACGTGCCGGTGGTGGTTCTCGCCGTGGTGCTGAGCGCGCTGGTCGTGCCGGAGTCCCGCGCGCCGCGCGCCCGCCGGCTCGACCTGCCGGGCCAGGTCCTGCTCATCGCGGCGGTGGCGGCGGCGGTGGCCGTGCTGATCGAGGGACCGCGGCTCGGCTGGGCCTCGCCGTGGGTGCTCGCCGGGTGCGCGCTGGCGGCGGCGGCCGGCGCCGGCTTCGTCCTGGCCGAGCGCCGCCGGGCCGAACCGCTGATGGACCTCGGGCTCTTCCGGCGGCCGGTGTTCGGCACGGCCGTGCTGGGCGCGGTGGCGGTGTTCGTCGCGCTGACGGTGAGTCTGCTGCTCACCACCTTCCAGCTGCAGCACGGCCGGGGGTGGACGCCGCTCGCCGCCGGGCTGGCCGCGCTGCCGATGGCACTGGGGGCGACGGTGTGCGCGCCGCTGTCCGGGGTGCTGGTGAGCCGGGGCGGGCCGCGCCGGCCGCTGCTGCTCGCGGCCTGGTCCACCGCGGCCGGCGGCGCGCTCCTGCTGCTGCGCACCTTCCTGTCCGGCGGCGCGGCCGACGTGCCGCTGCTGCTGGCCGCCAACCTCCTGCTCGGCACCGGTTTCGGCTTCGCCAACGCGCCGATCACCAACACCGCCGTGGGCGGCCTGCCGGCCGAGCGCGCGGGGGTGGCCGGGGCGATCACCTCGACGGCCCGCCAGCTCGGGTCGGCCGTCGGCATCGCGGTCGCCGGCGGCCTGGTCGCGGGCACGGGCCCGGCCGGGCTCACCGCGGCCTCCCGCCCGGGCTGGCTGGTGGTCACGGCCTGCGGCCTGTTCCTGCTGCTGGTCGCCCGCGCCGCCCGTCAGCGCCCCTGAGCACCCCCGAGGGGGCCGCCCCGGTGGTGCCCCGGCCGAGAACAAGCGCCGGCGCCGGTCTCCCCCCAGATTCGTGGGGTGGAAAGGGCACCGGGGCGCACCCGAGGATTCCGGTGGTCACGCCAGGACCACGCCCCCTACCGGAGGGACCTCCTCATGACGCCTTCCCCCTCGCGCCGGCGCACCGCCCTCACCGCGGGGACGGCCGCCCTCGTCGCCGTCGCCGGGCTGGGCCTCACCGCCGCCCCCGCCCAGGCCGACCCGCCGCCGCGCGCCACTGGTGCCTCGGCATCGACCGCGGCATGGCCGAGGACGGCAACTGGCTGCTCGACGAGCCGTGCAACTACTCGCAGAGCGAGATGTTCTTCATCCGGAAGATGCCGGGCACCAACCTGAGTTCGGTCTGGGTCAGGCACAGCAACCGCTGGCTCTCGGTGGACGGCGCCACCTCCGGATCCCACGTCGTCCAGACCTCCTTCAAGGCCGACCTGTTCGAGTTCCAGAAGCTCTGGTAGCCGCTCGCACGAGCATCCGCGGGTCCTCCCGGCGGCGCACGGCCGCCGGGAGGACCGGCCCCGCCGCTACTCCTGCGGCGGGGCCACCGTCGTGGGGGACCCGCCGGTCAGCTTGAGCAGTTCCTCGTACGTCATCGGCACCACGGTGTGCGGGTGCCCGGCGGCGGCCCACAGCACCTCGTGGCCGGCGAGGGCGGTGTCGACGACGGTGCGCAGCGGGGCCGGGTGACCGACGGGGGCGACCCCGCCGATGGCCTGGCCGGTGGCCTCGCGGACCTGGGCGGCGCTCGCCCGGGTGATCGGGCCGGTGCCCAGTTCCCGGGCGAGGTGCCCGGTGTCGACGCGGTGGGCGCCGCTGGTCATGACGAGCAGGGGCGCGCCGTCGCAGACGAAGACCAGGCTGCTGGCGATGGCGCCGGCCTCGCAGCCGAGGGCGGCGGCCGCCTCGGCGGCGGTGCGGGCGGAGTCGGGCAGGACGCGGATCTCCCCGGGCAGGCCGGCCTCGGCGAGCGCGTCGGCGACCGCCCGGCTGCGGGCGGGCAGGGTGCTGTCGTCGGTCATCGCCCCATCCTGCCGCACGTCGGGGGCGTGCGCGCCGCCGGGGCGGGGCCGTGAACCCCGTGCTTCGGCGATGTCAAGGACCTGTGTGTGCACCGCCCGAAGATCGAACGGGCTTTCACTCCTAACACACCGTATGACTAGTATCGCCTCGTCATAAAGCCCGTGCCCCGGTCGGTGCGGCCCTCACCGGGCCGGCCGCCAGCCCCAAGGAGTCAGCTCTGCGCGCGCGTGCGAATCGGCGGCCCCCGACGCCGAAGGCCCCCCGCAGGCGTCGTCCGCGCCTGTCACTGCGGACGGCACTGCTCGTCCTCGCCCTCGTCCCCAGCATCGCGCTGGCCGTCCTGTGGGCGGTCACCAGCGGTGTGACCTTCCTCGACTTCCTGCGTCAGGCGGACCAGGGCCTGCTCGCCCAGAAGGCGGGACAGCCGTCCAACATCGTCTACTACAACCTCCAGGAGGAGCGCCGGCTCAGCGCCGAGACGCTCGCCCGGCCCGGCACCGTCACCGAGCAGCTGCAACGCCAGCGCAAGCTCACCGACGAGGCCGTGCAGAAGTTCCAGGCCCTCTCCAAGGAGACCGCCGGCAGCGCGCCCGCCGAGGTGCTCACGGCCGTCGCCGAGGCCCGGCGCGCGATGGAGCGCCTGGGCGAACAGCGGGCCGCCGTCGACAAGGGCACCGCCGACCAGCAGAGCGTCTACACGTACTACACCGACCTGATCGCCGTGGACCTGCGGCTGTTCACCGCGCTCAGCCACGTCGACAACGGCGAGGTCACCTGGATCTCCAAGACCCTGGTCAACTCCTTCTGGGCGAAGGAGATGCTGGCCCGCGAGGACGCGATCCTCGCCCGCGGCTGGCCGTCCGGCAAGCTCAGCGCCTCCGACTACCAGCTCGTCCAGCAGGCGATCGGCGCCCAGGACCACCTCTTCACCGTCCAGGTCGTCCCCTACCTGCCGGAGGGCGAACGGGGTGCCTGGTCGGAGCTGCTGAGCGGCTCCGCGTGGCAGGCCAAGGCCTCCGTGGAGCAGGCCCTCACCCGCCCGGCCGCCGCCGCCGACGCGACCGGCACCGTCCGGCTCCCGCAGCTGCAGGACCAGTGGCGCCAGGCCGTCGACCAGGTCAACCCGCAGCTGGTGAAGCTCCTGGAGACCCGCACCGACGGCGTGGTCGAGGTCGGCAAGGGCTCGTTCCTCTCGCTGCTCACCCGGGTCGCGCTGACCGCCGTGATCGGCCTGGTCGCGCTGATCGCGGTGGTCGTCACCAGCTGGCGGCTGACCCGCTCGCTGCGCCGCCGGATCAGGGACCTGCAGAACCAGGCGCAGGAGCTGGAGCGCACCCTGCCGGAGGTCGTCGAGCGCCTCGCCCGCGGCGAGCAGGTCGACGTCGAGGCGGAGAGCCGGGCGATCACCGCCGGGGCGCACGCCCGCGGCGGCGACGAACTCGCCCAGCTCGGGCAGTCGATGAACCTCGCCCGCACCTCCGCGCTGGAGACCGCCGTCCGGCAGGCCGAGCAGCACCGCGGCTTCGAGCGGCTGCTGCAGCGCATCGCCCGCCGCACCCAGCTGCTGATCGGCCAGCAGCTGCGCAAGCTGGACGCCCTGGAGCGCCGGCACGAGGACCCGGAGGTGCTGGAGGGTCTGTTCGACCTCGACCACCTGACCGCCCGTCTGCGCCGCTACGAGGAGAACCTGGTCATCATGGCCGGCGGCCAGCCGCAGCGGAAGTGGCGCAAGCCGGTGCCGCTGCTGGACGTGCTGCGCTCGGCGCAGGGCGAGGTGCAGGAGTACCGCCGGATCGTGCTGGACGTCGAGGGCCACCCGTGGCTCTCCGAGCGGGCGGTCGGACCGGTCGCCCACGTGGTCGCCGAGCTGATGGAGAACGCGGCGAGCTTCTCGAAGCCGCCCACGCCGGTCGACGTGCGGGCAGCCGTCGTCGGGCGCGGGCTCGCCATCGAGATCGAGGACCGCGGCCTGGGCATGGACCTGGAGCAGTACGACGCGGCCAACGCGCTGATGGCCGCCGCGCTCGCCGACGACCCGCCGCGCACCGACATGCTGGCGCGCGGCGACGACATCCGCCTCGGCTTCCACGTGGTGGGCCGGCTGGCGGCCGCGATCGGCCTGCAGATCGAGTTCCGCCCGTCGGCCTTCGGCGGGACCAGGGTGGTCGTGCTCGTCCCCGGCGAGTACGTGCTGGGCGGCGGCGACGGCCTGCCGGACGGCGGCGCGGTCACCCCGATCCCGCTCGCCCGGCGCCAGCGGCCCGAGCAGCGCAAGGAGCCCGCGCCGCTCGCCTCGGTGACCGAGATGCCCTCGGCCGCGGCCGGCCCGGCGTCCTCGCCGGTCGTCGCGGTGGACGAGGCCGAGGAGCGCGCGGCCCGCGCGGGGACCGCGGCCGACCCGGACCCGGCGGGCGCCGACTGGTTCACCCCCGGCACCCACCAGACGCCGGCCCAGGCCTTCGCCCACGTCGAGTACGTGCCGCCGTCGGACGACGAGGTCTTCGGGGTACCGCCCCGCGACGGTCAGGACGACCACCTCGACGACGGGTTCGGCGACGACTTCGGTGACGGCTTCCGCGACGGCCGGGGCGGCGGCTTCGGCGACGGCTTCGCCCACGGCGACGCGGACGGCTACCTGTACCCGCTCGCGGGGCACGGCGCGCCCGGCGAGGTCCACGGCTACGTCCCCCCGGCGCACGGCGGCCCCGCCCAGCCCGGCTACGACGACCCCGCCTACCCGGACATCGCCTACGCGACGGTGACACCCGCCGAGGCCCCGTACGCCGACGAGCAGTACCGGCCCGCCGACCACTACCGGCTGGCCGAGCGGCGGCGCGAGGACGGCACCGCGGACCGGCCGGCCGCCGCCCCGGCGGCCCCGGCCGCACCGCCGGCGGGCTCCCAGCCGCCGCTGCCGCAGCGGGTCCGGCAGGCCAGCCTGGCCGCCGAGCTGCGCGTCCCCCCGGCACCCCGGCCCCCCTATGCCGGGACCGCCGGGAACCCCGGGAGCACCGGGAACCCCGCCGACACCGGCGGCACCGGCGGCGCCAGCCCCGGAACCACCGCGGGCCCGTTCCAGCGCCCGCCGCGCCGCTCGGGCGCCACGGTCGGCGCCTTCCAGCGCCAGTCCCGGGCCGCCCGCGGCCTCGGCGCCGCCGAGCCCGGCAGCACGCCCGCCACCGACCCCACCGACCCCGCCGGCCCCGAGCGCACCGCCGCGGACCAGGCCGCCGCGCACCGCGGCCTGCCGCCCGGCCAGGCCTCCCCCGCGGCCGTCGCCGACCCCCCGACTCCCGCGCCGGGTCCCTCCCCCTGGGCCCTCCCGGCCGCGGACCCCCGAACCACGAGGACGGAAGACCAGTCATGAACCGCACCATCGCCACCCACCAGGACCTCGACTGGCTGCTGGACGGACTCGTCGACACGGTGCCCGGGACGAGAAGCGCCGTACTGCTCTCCGACGACGGCCTGGTGGTCAGCCACTCGCGCTCCATCGACCGCGCCGACGCCGAGCGCCTGGCGGCCGTCGCCACCGGCCAGCAGAGCCTCGCCCGGGGCATCGGCCAGCTGTTCGACGGCGGCCCGGTGCACCAGGTGATCATCGAGCTGGCCGAGCTCTGGCTGTTCGTCATCGCCGCCGCCCGGGGCACCCACCTCGCGGTGGTCGCCGACCAGGAGGTGGACGCCGAGGTGATGTCGGTG
This sequence comes from Kitasatospora sp. NPDC001527, assembly GCF_040298605.1. Taxonomy (NCBI): domain Bacteria; kingdom Bacillati; phylum Actinomycetota; class Actinomycetes; order Kitasatosporales; family Streptomycetaceae; genus Kitasatospora; species Kitasatospora sp. NPDC001527. Next base: position 196,377 of record NZ_JBEPAM010000010.1, read on the forward strand.
GCCATGCACCAGCTCGTCCAGCAGGTCGGCCAGAAGCTCAGCACGCCGGTCCGCAGCGAGTTCGACGCCTTCGCCGCCAGGAACCGGGGGTGACGCCACGGTGAGGCCGCACTGGAGCGAGCTGCCCGACGAGGACGAGGACGACGAGTACGGCGCCGGCACCATGGTGCGCCCGTACACCATCACCCGCGGCCGGACGGCGCCGGAGCACGACCACCTCACCCTGATCACGCTGCTGACCACGGTCGAGGAGCTCGCGGACCCGGTCCTGGCCGCCCGGTCGTCCGGCCTCCGCGGACTGCAGCCGGAGCACCGCCTGATCCTGGAGCGGTGCCGCCGGCCGGCCGCCGTCGCCGAGGTGGCGGCCGGGCTCGACCTGCCGGTCTCGGTGACCAAGATCCTCCTGGGCGACCTCATCGCCCAGGGGTTGCTGCGGGCCCGGGCACCGATCTCGGTGGCCCGGGCCTCGGGGGACGGCGGCCTGGACCTCGGGCTGCTGACGGCCGTACGCGAAGGACTCCGGAGGCTCTGAACCATGGCACGATCCGCACCTCTCCCCTCCTCCCCCTCGTCCCCCTCCTCCGGCACCGCCCCCGTCGCCCCGGCGGCCCTGAAGATCCTGATCGCCGGCGGCTTCGGGGTCGGCAAGACCACCCTGGTCGGCACGGTCAGCGAGGTCGCGCCGCTGCGCACCGAGGAGTACCTGACCCGCGCCAGCGAGGGCGTCGACGACCTGTCCGGGGTGGACAACAAGGAGACCACCACGGTCGCCCTGGATTTCGGACGGATCACCATCAGCCCGGAGCTGGTGATCTACCTGTTCGGCACGCCCGGCCAGGAGCGCTTCTGGTTCATGTGGAACGACCTGGTGAACGGCGCGCTCGGCGGCATCGTGATCGCCGACACCCGCCGGCTGGACAGCAGCTTCGCCTCGATCGACTTCTTCGAGAGCCGGGGCATCCCGTTCGTGGTGGCGATCAACTGCTTCCACGGCGAGAACACCCGCAGCGTGGCGGAGGTCCGGGCCGCCCTGGACCTCGACCCGCAGGTGCCGATGCTGGTCGGCGACGTGCGGGTGCGGACCTTCGGGCGGGACCTGCTGCTCGCGCTGGTCGACCACCTGATGGAGCTGTCGGCCGCCTGACGGAGCCGCGGGCCGGCGCCCCGGTCCGCCGGGGTCCGGCCCGGCCCGCTGAAACGTTTTTCCCTTTCCTCCTCCCCTTGGAGTACCACCACCATGACCCCACCCCTGCGCGTCCTCGTCCACGGCGCCGGCATCGGCGGCCTGACCGCCGCCACCGCCCTCGCCGGCCGCGGCCACCGGGTCGACGTCGTCGAGCTGCGCGACGCCCTGGAGGCGCTCGGCGTCGGCATCATCCAGCCCTCCAACGCGCTGCACGTGATGCGCGAGATCGGCGTGCTGGAGCAGTGCCTGACGGTCGGCTTCGAGTGGGAGGTGCTCACCATCTGCGACCCGGCCGGCGGCGTCCTCGCCAAGATCCCGCAGCCCCGGATGGACGACGCGCCGTCCAACAACGGCATCCCCCGCCCGGCGCTGGCCCGGGTGCTGGGCGAGGCCGCCACCGCCGAAGGCGCGACCCTGCGCTTCGGCACCACCATCGCCGACCTCACCGACGAGGGCGGGGAGGTGGCGGTCACCCTGTCCGACGGCAGCAGCGCCCGCTACGACCTGGTGGTCGGCTTCGACGGCATCGGCTCGCCGCTGCGCAAGCGGCTCTACGGCGAGAAGTACGCGCCCGAGTACACCGGCTTCGCCAACTGGCGCGTCACCCTGCCGCGTTCGCCCGAGGTGCAGGGCGTGGTGATGTCCACCGGCAACCTGAAGGCGAAGGCGCTGCTGACCCCGATCAGCGCGGACCTCATGTACCTGGGCTCGGTGTTCGCCGAGGCCGAGGACTTCCGCCCGGACCCGCGGCGCGCCCACGAGCAGCTGCGCGAGCGCCTGGCCGGCTTCGGCGGGCCGATCGCCGAGGCGCTGGACCAGGTCACCGACCCGGCGGCGGTGGTGTACTCGCGGATCTCGCAGGTCACCGTCGAGGAGCCGTGGCACGTCGGCCGGGTGGTGCTGGCCGGCGACGCCGCGCACGCCTCCACCCCGCACCTGGCGCAGGGCGCCGCGATGGCCGTCGAGGACGCCCTGGTGCTGGCGCAGAGCCTGGACGCCGCCGCCTCGGTGCCCGAGGCGCTGACCGCCTGGGAGGAGCGCCGCCGGCCGCGCGCCATGTGGGTGCAGGCGCTGTCCCGGGCCGTCCTCAAGCAGGAGACCGGCACGCCGACCACCCCGGAGGAGGACGAGCTGCTGAAGGTCGGCGTCCCGGGCGCCGCACACGTGCTCGTCAAGCCCTACTGACCCGTCCCGTCCCCTCGCACGCGAACCACCCGGGCCCGGTGCGGACTTGTGTCCGCGCCGGGCCCCGGACAGACTTGACGCCCGTCCGACAAAGTGGCCAGCCGCCCGAGGAGTGACGGATGACGCCGTCCTTGTTCCGCATGCTCGACCTGCACGAGGCCGTCGAACGGGCCCGGCAGCGACCGGAGGGACGGCTGTTCGTCTCCGACTACAACGGCGGCCACCCCTTCGTCGCCGACTACCTCGGCGACCTCGCACACACCCCGCCCTACCGGCTGGGCGACGTCACCCGCTACTCGGCGCTCGACGAGGACCCCGCCCTGCGCGCCAAGATCGCCCGCCTGCACGAGGGGTACGACGCCGAGCCGTGCTCCCCGGACCGGGTCGTCCCGGCCGGCGGCTCCAGCGCACTGCTCGGCACCTTCTGCACCTGGCTGCACCTCACCGGCCGCACCCGGATCCACTACCTGCCGCCGGTCCACTACAAGTTCGCCTACTTCTTCCGGCGGTTCGGCATCGACCCGGTGAAGGTCGCCGAGGCGCACGCCCACCAGTCCGGCTTCGACCTCCGGCTCCCGGACGAGGACACGGTCCTGCTGCTCACCGACCCGGTCTGGTACACCGGCCGGCGGGTCCCCGAGCTGGTGCTCAAGCAGATCGCCGAGTGGCAGCGCGCCACCGGCTCCCTGGTGTTCGTCGACGGCACCTTCCAGTACATGCGCTGGGACGGCGGACGCCGCGAGGACTCCGCCGCGCTGCCCGCCGGCCGCACGCTGCGGATGGTCTGCCCCACCAAGTACCTGTCCATCCACGGCTACCGCTGCGCCCACCTGCTGGTCCCGGAGCCGCTGCGAGAACCGCTCGCCGAGCTGCACCTCAACCTGCACGGCGACGTCGCCCTCGCCGACCGGCTGTTCGCCCACCGGGCCGCCGACCTGATGCTGATCGAGGGCAACCACCGGCTGCTCGACCACGTCCGTGCCAACCACCAACGCCTCACCGCCGCCGGGGCGCTGGCCGAGCAGGACCGGATCGACACCGGCTACTTCCTGTTCGCCCGCCCGCACGCCCCGGCCGAACGGCTGCTCGCCCTCGACGGCCGCCACTTCGAACTCCCCGGCCGCCCGGGCTTCGTACGGATCAACCTGCTCAACGAGGCGGCGCTGGCGGGCCTGGAGGAACTAGGGCAGCACGGATGAACCGGCACCGACGGCGCTGATCGCGTGCCGCCGCTCCCACACCGCCGCCGAGACCCTGGCCAGCAGGCGGGCGGCCGGATCGGCGGCGGCCTCGTCGGCGCCCGAGGCGAGCGGGCCGGTGTAGCAGACGGCCAGCAGGTACGGGGGGCAGTCCTCGGGGGTGACCAGGCCGACGCAGTGCCGCACGCCGGGGAACCAGCCGTTCTTGAAGGCCACCCTGGTCCCCGGCGGAAGCCCGGCCGCGAGGTCGACCCGGAAGGCGTTGCGCTCCAGCAGTGCGAGCACCTGCGGCTCGCCGTCCAGGGACTGCAGCAGCCGGACCAGGTCCCGCGCCGTCACCCGGTTGTGCACCCCCGCGTCGCGCGCCCGGTAGTCCTCGATGCCGCGCGGGCTGGCGCTGCGGGTGGCCCCCGCCCGGTGCCAGACCTCGTCCACCGCCTCGTGCCCGGCCCGGGCCAGGCACAGGTTGGTGGCGAGGTTGGAGGAGTGGGTGATCATCCGCTCGGCGAGCAGCCCCAGCGGCACGGTGGCGCCCAGCAGCGTCCACGGCACCGGATCGCTGTCCCGGTCCGGATCGTTGCCGAACTCCCCGCCCGCCCGGGAGGTGAAGGTGTTCACCACCGGCACCGGCGCGCCGAGGTCCGCCCCCGCGCGGTGCAGCGCGGCCAGGACCGCCACCTTCATCGTGCTCGCGGCGTCGTGCGCCACGTCCCCGTTCCGCTCGAACACCGGCTCATCGCCCCAGGGGGCCACCACAACTGACAACATGTCGGCTCCCGTCCCCCCGCACGCCGCGGCCCAAACCGATGCGGGGCACCGACCGCTTCCGGTTGAGGTGGCGCGCGGGGCCGTGGATACTCATGGCGACTCCCGCATCCGTCCGTTCACGCAAGGTTTCTGTCGATACGTCAGTCGAATCCCGCCGCGCCGCGCCACTCCAGGAGGATCCCGCCCATGCCAGTACCCCGTCGCGCCGGCCTCGCCCTCGCGATCGCGGGCTCCGCGGTCGCCGGGACCGCGCTCCCGTTCACCGCGTACGCCGAGAGCACCGCGTCCACCGAGAGCGTCGCATCCACCGAGAGCACCGTGCTCCACGTCGACAACGGCCCCCGCTCGAACTGCTCGGACTCCGGGAGCGGCACCCGGGAGCGGCCGTTCTGCACCGTCCAGGCCGCCGCCGACGTGGCCGGACCCGGGCAGACCGTCCAGCTCGCGCCGGGCCGCCGGTTCACCGGCCAGGTCACCGTCAGGCGCTCCGGCGAGCCCGGCCGGCCGATCGTCTTCCAGGGCGCCGAGCCGACCGTCCACGCGCCGGACACCTCCGTGGGGACGCGCCACTGGGCCCGGGGGTCGGCCCCCGCTCCGCACGCCTTCGTGTTCGAGGGCGTGCACGACGTCACCGTCACCGGCCTGCGCCTGGACGCCCCGCAGGAGGGCGTGCTCGTCAAGGACTCCACCCGGATCGCCGTGGACCACAACGACGTCGAGGCCGGCGACCCGGTCCGCGGCGGCGTGCGGGCCTTCCCGGCGGCGACCCCGAGCGTCCGGATCACCGGAGCGGGCTCGTACGTCACGGTGAGCCGCAACCGGATCTCCGCCGCGCCCGTGAGCGGCGTCGCGGTCGACGCCGGGACCTCCGGCGTGGTGGTCACCACCAACCTGATCACCGGGGGCGCCGGCCGGGGCGTGCTGGTCACCGACGCGCCCGGCACGATCGTGGTGGGCAACACCTTCGGCCGCAACTGCGGGAGCGACCTGGAGTTCGCCGGGAACTCCACCGGGTCGGTGGCCGAGAACAACATCCTGGCCAAGCGGCCCGCCCCGCGCTGCGGCGGCACGCCGCCCACCGCGGTCCCGCTGGTGGTGTCGGCCGGATCCGTCCGGAGCACCAGGGTCGACTACAACACCGTCGTGCCGTGGGGCCCGTACGCCTACTCCTGGGGCGACACCCCGTTCGCCACCCCCGAGGCCTTCCGGGCCGTCGGGCAGGGCGCGAGCGACAACGCCGTCGACCCGGGATTCGCCGCCGACCGCGAGGACTACACCCCGGCCGCCGTGACGGGCGTGACGGACGCCGCCGACCCGACCGCCCTCGGCACCCTGGCCACCGACCTCCTCGGCGCCGAGCCGGCCGACCACCCGCGCTTCCCCGGCTCCACCGCCTGGGGCTACCGGGACCGCGGCGCCATCGAACTCCAGGACCCGCTGCGCGTGCGCCTGAGCGCCCGCCACCACCCCCGGACGGGCCACCCGCTCAACGCGCGGTTCGCGGCCGGGTACACGACCGGCTGGGCGCCGGGCACCGCGACGCTGGACTTCGGGGACGGCAGCGCGCCGCGCGCGGTCGACCCCGGGTACGGGTTCGTCGACCACGACTACCCGGCCGCCGGCACCTACACCGCGACGCTCACCGCCGGCGGCCCGACCGGCCCGGTCCGCACGTCCACCGCCCGGGTCACCGTCGGCCCGGCGCCGATCGGGTGACGGACCGTCAGGTTTCGCTGGTCCGCCGGGTGTTGCGGTAGGGGTGGCGGTGGGCGCGCGAGCGGCCGTGCGGGCGCGGGTCGCGTGGCCGCTCGGGGGCGAGCCGGGCGGCGGGTCGGCGGGTGGTGTCCAGCGGGGCGACCGGCGCGGCGTCCTCGGCGAGCGCCGCGAGGTAGCGGGCCCGGGGCTGCGGGGCGGCGCCGAGCGAGCGCACGTGCGGGGAGTCCCACTGGGCGTCCATCAGCCGGCCCCCGGCGGCGGCGAAGCGGGCGGCGAGGTCGGCGACGGCGACCCGGGCGGCGTCCGGGCGGCGGTGGAACATCGAGTCCAGGCTGAGCACCGGCCCGACGGCGATCCCGAACACCCCGCCGACCAGCTCGCCGTCCTCCCACACCTCCGCGCTGTGGGCCGCGCCGAGCCGGTGCAGCCCGGTCAGCGCCTCCTGCAGCTCCGGGGTGAGCCACGGGGGTTCGCGCCCCTCGGCGCAGGCGGCGAGCACCGCGCCGAAGGCTTGGTCGGCGGTGGTCCACCAGTCCAGGCGGTTGCGCAGCAGCCGGGAGAGCTTGCGCCCGAGCTGGACGCCGTCGGGGGCGAGCAGCGGCCGGGGGTCGGGCGACCACCAGGCGAGCGCGTACGGGTCCGCGCCGTGGTCGGGGCCCGGCAGCAGGGCGACCTCGCCGGCCGCCACCGCCCGTTCGGCGCGGGCCTCGTTGAAGGCGCTCGCGTAGGCGTCGGCGGCGGGCAGCGGGAACAGGCCGCGCCGGTAGGCGGCGAGCAGCGTGCCGGGGGCGAGGTCGGCGCCGAACGCGGCCGGGCCGTCGGCGGGCGCCCGGGCGACGTCGAGCGCCGCGAAGAGCTCCTCGGGGGCGGTGGCGGTCATCGTGGTGCCTCCAGCGGCGCGGTCCCCCGCGACGAAGTATGCCCCGACGGGGTCCGCCGCGGCGCGGCGAGGAAGCCCTCCGCGGTCAGCCGGTCGAGGTAGAAGTCGAGCAGGGCGTCGTCGACGGCGGGCAGTTCCACGCCGCTTCCGGCCAGCGCCCGGTCGGCGTCGGCCCGGTCGAAGCGCGGGAAGGTGGGGCGGAAGTACAGCTCGCTGATGGACAGGTCGGTGCCGGGCACGCGGTCGACGAAGAGCGGGACGAACGGGGTCATCGGGTGGGTCGGGTGCCCGGCGGCGAACCGGACCAGCTCGCGCACCCACCGGGCGTAGGGGACGGGGTCGACGGGGTGGCCCCGGGCGCGCAGCCGCCCGGCGAGGTCGGCGAGGTCGGCCGGGTGCGGCGAGGTCAGGTGGTACACCTCGCCGATGGCGGGGGCGTGGGCGACGACGTGGCAGACCGCCCGGCCGAACCGGTCGGCCGGGACGAAGTCCAGCGGCAGCCGGACGTCCGGGCAGCTCCCGCTCTCGGCGATGTACTTGATGAGCGCGCAGATCTCGGTACCGGTGTTCATCACGCCGGTGCGCAGGTCCCCGGTGACGTCGTTGGTGCGCAGCACGGTGACCGGCAGCCCGCCGGCGGCGGCGTTGTGGAGCAGCTGTTCGGCGACCCACTTGCTCTCGACGTAGCCGACGGCGAGCCGGTCGGGGTGGGCGAGCGGGGTCCGTTCGGCCACCTCGCGCACGCCCGCCGGGCCGAAGCCGGCCAGCACGGCGAGGGTGGAGAGGTAGTGGACGGGGATGCCGCGGGAGTGTCCGGCGAGGCGGACCACCTCGCGGGTGCCGGCGACGTTGGCGGCGCGCAGCTGGTGGTAGGGGTAGATGAAGTTGACCTGGCCGCCGAGGTGGTGGATGGCGTCGAGGCTGCCGGCCAGCCGGTCGAAGCGCTGTCGGCCGAGGCCGAGCAGCGGCTCGGCGAGGTCGCCGACGAGGGGGACGACGCGGCGGTCGGCGAGGTCGTGGCGCAGGTAGCGCTGCTGGGCGGCCCGCAGCCGTTCGAGGGCGTGTTCCTCGTCGGGGGCGCGGACCAGGCAGTGGATCCGGGCGTCGGTGGTGTGCAGCAGGGCGTCCAGGAGGTGGGCTCCGCAGAAGCCGGTGGCGCCGGTGAGCAGGATCTCGGTGGGTTCGGCGCGGGAGGGCGCGGGGCTCCAGGACTGCCGCAGGGGGGTGTCGAGGCGGGCCTCGGCGGTCCAGTCGACGGCGCTCTCGCCGTCGGTGGTGCCGGTGCCGGTGCGGGCGGCGAGGGTGGCGGCGGCGAAGGCGCGCAGGGTGGCGTCGCTCAGCAGTGCGCGGGTGAGCAAGCGGATCCGGGTGACGTCGATGCCGAACATGATGCGGGCGCGGGCGAGCATCTCCATGGCGAGCAGGGAGTTGCCGCCGAGTTCGAAGAAGTCGTCCCCGGGGCCGGCCTCCTCGACACCGAGCAGTTCGGACCAGAGCTGGGCCACGCCCGCCTCGACGGCGGAGCCGTTGCCGGGGGCGGCGGGGCCGGCGAGGCTTCCGGAGCCGTTCGGGGACGCGCCCGGGTCCGCCCGTCCCGGAGGCTCCGGCCGCTCCGGCCGCCCGCCGCCGCGCCGGCGCACCCGGGCCGGGGCGTCCGGCAGCCGGCGGCGGTCGATCTTCCCGGCCGGGGTGAGCGGCATGCTGTCGAGCAGCACGAACGCGGCCGGGACCATGAAGTCCGGCAGCCGTTCGGCGAGGTAGCCGCGGATCCGGCCGCGCCGGGCGCGGGGGCCGGAGGCGGCCCGGTCGGTGAGGGTGTAATAGGCGGTGAACACCCGGGTGCCGTCGTCGCCCTCGGTCACCGCGACCCGGGCCTGCCGGACGTCGGGGTGGGCGGCGAGCACCGACTCGACCTCGGCGGGGTCGACGCGGTGGCCGCGGACCTTCAGCTGGTCGTCCGAGCGGCCGAGGACCTCCAGGGTGCCGTCCGCCCGCCAGCGCCCGGCGTCGCCGGTGCGGTACATCCGCTCGCCGGGGTCGGGGGCGTAGGGGTCGGGCAGGAACGCCTCGGCGGTGAGTCCGGGTGCCTTCCAGTAGCCGCGGGCCAGGCCTGGTCCGCCGAGGTGGATCTCGCCCTTCTCGCCGGGGGGCACCGGGCTGAGCCGCCGGTCGAGCACGTGCACCCGCACCCCCGGCAGCGGCCGTCCGATCGGCACCGGCGCCGCGGGTCCGTGCGGTCCGGGGGCGGCGAGCACCTCCGCGGTGAGCTCGCCGAGGGTGGAGGTGACGGCCGCCTCGGTGACGCCGTAGGCGTTGACCAGCCGCACGCCCGGCAGCCGCTCCAGGCAGGCGCGGCAGTCGTCCTCGTGCACGGTGTCGCCGCCCACCACGATCAGCCGCAGCCCCTCGGGGGCGGGCCCTCCGGGCGGCAGGAGGGTGAGCAGGTGGTGCCAGTACGCGGGGGTGAGGTCGGCGACGGTCAGCCGCAGTTCGCGCATCCGGTGGGCCAGCTCGGTGGGGGCCCAGGTGCGGGCGCCGCCGGGGACGAGCGTGGCCCCGGCGACCAGGGACGCGAAGACCTGCTCCAGCGCGGTGTCGAAGCCCAGCGCGGCGAGCTGGAGCACCCGGTCGCGCGGGGTGAGCCCGTAGGCGTCGATCACCCGGTCGAGGGTGAAGACCAGGGAGCGGTGGGTGACCGGTACGCCTTTCGGGGTACCGGTGGTCCCCGAGGTGTAGATCAGGTAGGCGAGGTCGTCCGGCGCGCTGACGTCCGGGACCTCGACGGCTCCCGGGGGCCCCTCTCCCGGTGCCACCACCCGGACGCCCGGGAAGCGCGTCCCCTCCCCCGCCACGACCAGCCGCGCCCCGCAGTCCGCCACCAGCCCGGCCAGCCGCCGGTGCGGGTGGGCCGGGTCCAGCGGCAGGAAGGCGCCGCCGGCCTTGAGCACGGCGAGCCAGGCGGTCACCAGGTCGGTGCCGCGCTCCAGGCAGACCGGGACGATCCGCTCGGGCCCGGTGCCCAGGCCGCGCAGGACGGCGGCGAGCCGGTCGCTGCGGGCGTCCAGCCCGCCGTAGTCGAGCGCCTCGCCGTCGGTGAGCACGGCGAGGGCGCGCGGGTCGCGGGCGGCGCGCTCCCGGACCAGTCCGTGCACGGTGCCGGGCCGCCCGTCCGCGGTGTTCGGGTCCGCCCGGGTGACCCGTCCGGGTGACCGGCCCGCGCCGGCCCCCGCTGCGGCCCCGGCCCCGAGCCCGAGCCCGGGGGGATGCCAGGCGCGGTCCACGTACCGGCGGCACTCCTGGTGCGGGGCGGGACCGAACACCGTGCGCCAGCCGCCCGGCACCGTGAAGTCCCCCGGCCAGATCGTGTACTGACCGTCCTCGTTGACCAGCACGGCGTGACGTCCGGAATGCGCTCCCTGACGTGCTCCCCGTGCGCTCTCTGCTGCGTCGTCCACCGGCTTGACCTCGTGCTGTGGCGGCAGAATGCTGGGAGGTGCGACATTTCCGACTATACGCACTCAAGGCCCATTTCGAACGTCCGACCGGACCTTCCCGGCCCGGGCCGGACGCTCGCGAGCCCCTGCCCGGACCCCACCGCCCGCCCCGGCGGGCGAACGTGGTGATGCCGAGGAGGAGGTAGCTCGTTGACACGTCGGCGCCAACGCCTGATGGTCTGTTACCTGGCGTGGATGGTGCTGCTCACCGGCATCTACTACGCCAACCCCTCCCAGCGGATCATCTGGTGGACGGGCATCGGCCTGGGCGGCGTCGCCGCCATCGTGGCCGGCGTCCGCCTCAACCGGCCCTCCCACGCCGTCTACTGGTACCTGCTGGCGCTCGCCAACCTCAGCTTCACCGCGGGCGAGGTGGTGCAGGTCGTCCAGATGCAGTTCCTGCACCTGGGCAGTCCCTTCCCGTCCGTCGCCGACGGCTTCTACCTCGCCGAGTACCTGCTCTACGCGGCGGGCGTGCTGGGTTTCATCCGCTGGCGGACGGCGCATCAGGACCGGGCCAGCCTGCTGGACGCGCTCATCCTCACCATGGGCCTGGCGCTGCTCGCCTGGATCTACCTGATCCTGCCCTACGCCCGGAACCCGGAGCTCGACTGGCTCCAGAAGGCCGTCTCGATCGCCTACCCGCTCGGCGACGTCGTCGTGCTGGCCCTGCTGCTGCGCCTGATCGTGCCACGCGGAGGGGTGAGCCGCTCGCTGCAGCTGCTCGCCGCCGGAACCGTCGGCCTGCTGGTCTCCGACATCCTGTACGGGCTGATCCTGCTGCACGGCGACTGGCACATCGGCACCCCCGTGGACCTCGGCTGGGCCGCCTTCTACACCGCCTGGGGCGCCGCCGCGCTGCACCCCTCGATGGTCGAGCTGACCAGGCCCATCCCCAGCCAGCAGCCGGACATCGGCCCCGGCCGGCTCGCCCTGCTGGCCGCCGCCTCGCTGATCGCGCCGACCATCCTGATGGTCGAGGCGAGCAACGGCAACACCAGCAACGCCGGTGTCATCGGCGCCTTCTCCGCCGTCCTCTACCTGCTCGTGCTCGCCCGGCTCGCGGTCGTGGTGCGCGCCCGCCGGCAGGCCGTCGCCCGCGAGCGGGCGCTGCGCGAGGCCGGCTCCTCGCTCTCCGCGGCCGTCACCGTCGAGGAGGTCGCCGACGCCGTGCAGGCCGCCGCCTCCACCCTGATGCCGGCCGAGGCCGGCCACGTCGCGCTGCTCGCCGTCACCGAGGGCGGCGTGCTGCACGTGCGGCACGCCGAACGCGGCGCCGGCCGCCACCGCCTGGGCGCCGGGCACGACTCCGACGAGGTGCTCGCCCTCGCCGCCTACCGGGAGACCCGGCTGCTGCCCGTCGGGGACATCGGCAGCGGCCTCGCCGCCCGGCTGGACGGCATGCCGAACGCCCTGCTGTGCCCGCTCACCCTCGCCGAGCGCCCCTCCGGCGACCCGCTGATCGGCGCGCTCATCGTCACCGGCACCGAACAGGAGCTGACCAGCCTCTGGGGTTCGCTGGAGATCCTCGCCGCGCAGGCCGCCCTGGCCGTCGAGCGCGTCATGCTCAGCCAGGAGATCACCCGGCGCGACAGCGAGGCCTACTTCCGCACCCTGGTGCAGAGCGCCAACGACGTCATCCTCATCCTCAACGGCGACGACTCGGTGCGCTACGCCTCGGCCTCCTCGGCCGAGCGGGTCCTCGGCTACCCCAGCCTGGACGGCACGCTGCTCACCGACCTCGTCCCGACCGAGGACAGCCGGGCGGTCGGCAAGGCGCTGGCCCGGATGCGCGGCCCCGCCGTCGGCGGCGGCGGCCGCTCCGGCCTGGACACCCAGCGTGAGCACTGGCGGCTGCTGCGGGCCGACGGCTCCCCGATCGAGGCCGAGGTGCGGTGCAACGACCTGCGCGACGACCCGACGGTCGGCGGGCTGGTACTCACCCTGCGCGACGTCACCGAGCAGCGGCAGATGGAGCGCGAACTCACCCACCGGGCCTTCCACGACTCGCTCACCGGCCTGGCCAACCGGGTGCTCTTCCTGGACCGGGTCGGCCACGCGCTCTCCCGCGGCGAGCGCAGCGGCGCCGTCACCGGGGTGCTCTTCATCGACCTGGACGACTTCAAGGTGGTCAACGACACCCAGGGGCACGCGGTCGGGGACGAGCTGCTGGTCGCCGTCTCGCTGCGGATCTCCACCGCGCTGCGCGCCTCCGACACGGCGGCCCGGCTCGGCGGCGACGAGTTCGCGGTGCTGGTGGAGGACGCGCTGGAGCAGGCCGACGTCGGGGCGCTCGCGCAGGGCGTGCTGACGGCGTTCACCGAGCCGTTCAGGCTGAGCGCGGGCGCGGTGCGGGTGTCGGCGTCGATCGGGGTGGCGACGACGGAGGACAGCGTGGACGCCACCGAGCTGCTGAGCCACGCCGACCTGGCCCTGTACTCGGCGAAGGCGGCCGGCAAGCGGCAGTGGTGCCCCTACCGGCCGGCGCTGCAGGCCGGGCTGATGGCGCGGCACGAGCTGAACGAGAACCTGGACAGCGCGATCGCCGAGTCCGCGTTCCGCCTGTATTACCAGCCGATCGTCGATCTGGCGACCGGGGACCTGGTCGCCTTCGAGGCCCTGGTGCGGTGGCCGTCCGAGCGGCGCGGCATGCTACTGCCCGACGACTTCATCGCCCTCGCCGAGGAGAGCGGCCAGATCGTGCCGCTGGGCGCCTGGGTCCTGGAACGCGCCGCCCAGGAGGCGGCCGCCTGGCACGCCCTCAGCACCTCCGCCCGGGCCGCCGCCGGCCTGCCGCCGCTGCGGGTCAACGTCAACGTCTCCGCCCGCCAGTTCCGCGACGCCGGCTTCGTCGACGTGGTCCGCGGCGCGCTGCGCTCCTCCGGCATCCCCCCGCAGTCGCTGGTCCTGGAGCTGACCGAGTCCGTCCTGATGCGCCGCGACGAGCGCGTCCACACCGACATGCACACCCTCGGCGAACTCGGCGTCGGCATCGCCATCGACGACTTCGGCACCGGCTACTCGTCGCTCTCCTACCTGCGCGAGTTCCCGATCTCGGTGCTGAAGATCGACAAGTCCTTCATCGACGGCCTGGGCCTCTCCCAGCAGCAGTACGCCCTGGTCGAGGGCATCACCCGGATCGCCGACACCCTGGGCGTCCAGGTCATCGCCGAGGGCATCGAGCACCCCGAACAGCGCGACCTCCTCGCCGCCATGGGCTGCCCGCTCGGCCAGGGCTACCTCTTCGCCCACCCCCTCACCGCCGACCAGGCCCAGTCCTTCATCACCCACCGCACCACCCCCCTGGGCCAGGCCGGCCGCTAGGGTCCGTCTCCTTCGGATCACGCCGGCGCGGGAAGTCGGGCGGGCCGACCTCCCGCGCCGCGGTGGGTTTCGGCGGGCCGCTACTTCGGGGCGCGGCGGCAGGAGTCGGCCGCGGTGACGGCGGGGACGTAGTCGCCGCGCAGGAGGTGGTAACAGGTGTGGAAGTTCTCCTCGCCGCCACCGGCGCCGATCGTGCAGGCGTCCTGCACGATCTCCTTGCCCGCGTTGGGCGTGTCCTCCAGGACGTGGTAGTAGCAGCCCTGGGCGGTCGCGCTCGCCGTGGGGGCGAGTGCGACGCCGGTGCCCAGGGCGAGGCCGAGGCCGCCGGCGACAGCAGTGATCCGTCCAGCCAGCTTCATGGTGATCAAATCCTTTTATCCACAGGGGAATTGACGGCCGGTCCAGGCGGACGACCCGCCACGGGCCCCCGGCCGCGGAAAGATCTACCGAGGTGCCGCCCCCACCGCCCGGGAGCCACGCCGAAACCGCGCGAACATCACCCGAAGGCACCCGTCTTCGCCGCCGCCTCCGCCGCCGCGGCGGCGCGGTCGGCCGTCGCTTCGTCGAGCGGGTCGGGGGTGGTGAGCATGCGGTAGTAGAGGGGCGCGGAGACGGCGCGGATGACCTCCTCGGGGTCCGTGCCGGGCGGGAGTTCGCCGCGCTCGACCGCCTCCGCCACACACGGGGCCCACTCGGCGACACGCACGCGGTAGAAGCGGTGCAGGGCCTCGGCGGCCGCCGCGTCGCAGGTGGCGGCGACCAGCACGGCGCGGAACAGGGCGCCCTGCCGCGGATCGGCGAGGGTGCGCCGGATGAGCCGGGCGACGGCCCGCAGGTCCTCGTGCAGGGAGCCGGTGCGGGTGCGCGGGAGGGACTGCTCCGCCATGTCGGTGAGCAGGTCGGCGAGCAGCGCGCTCACCGAGCCCCAGCGCCGGTAGACGGTGGTGCGGCCGACCTCCGCGCGCCGGGCGACGTCGCCGAGGTCGAGCCCGGCGAACCCGACCTCGACCAGGGCGTCCTCGGCGGCCTTCAGTACGGCGGCGCGCACCCGCGCCGTCCGGCCGCCCGGCCGCCGCATGCCCGATTCCGGTGAAGTCATTAACGGGATTCCTGTTCCATTAGCGTCGCCGACAGTGCTAGGGTCGAACTCATCTTAACGGCACAACAGTCCCGTTAGCGAAGGGAACCTCCCATGGAACACCGCCGCCTCGGCGCGTCCGGCCTCACCGTCCCCGCCCTCTCCCTCGGCACCGGCACCTTCGGCGGCCGGGGCCCGCTCTTCGGCGCCTGGGGCACCACGGGCCCCGAGGAAGCCCGCCGCCTGCTCGACATCGCGATCGACGCCGGCGTCACCCTGTTCGACACCGCCGACGTCTACTCCGACGGCGCGTCCGAGGAGGTCCTCGGGCAGGCCGTCAAGGGCCGCCGGGACCAGGTGCTGATCTCCACCAAGGTCGGCCTGCCCACCGGCGACGGCCCAGCCGACGCCGGCACCTCCCGCGCCCGCCTGATCACCTCGGTCGACGCCGCCCTGCGCCGCCTCGACACCGACCACATCGACATCCTCCAGCTGCACGCCTTCGATGCCGCCACCCCCGTCGAGGAGGTGCTCGCCACCCTCGACGGCCTGGTCCGCGCCGGGAAGGTGCGCTACACCGGCGTCTCCAACTTCTCCGGCTGGCAGCTGATGAAGTCCCTCGCCGCCGCCGACCGCGACGCCCGCCCCCGCTACGTCGCCCACCAGGTCTACTACTCCCTCCTCGGCCGCGACTACGAGTGGGAGCTGATGCCGCTCGCCCGGGACCAGGGCGTCGGCGCCCTGGTCTGGAGCCCGCTCGGCTGGGGCCGCCTCACCGGGCGGATCCGCCGCGGCGGCCCGGTCCCGGCCGGCAGCCGCCTGCACGACACCGCCTCCTTCGGCCCGCCGGTGGACGACGAGCTGCTGTACGACGTGGTGGACGCGCTGGACGCGGTCGCCGGGGAGACCGGCCGCACCGTCCCCCAGGTGGCGATCAACTGGCTGCTGCGCCGCCCCACCGTCTCCTCGGTGATCATCGGCGCGCGCAACGAGGAGCAGCTGCGCCAGAACCTCGGCGCCGTGGGCTGGGAGCTGACGGCGGAGCAGGTCGCGCGCCTGGACGCCGCGAGCCTGCGCACCGCGCCGTACCCCTACTTCCCGTACCGCCGCCAGGAGGCCTTCGCCCGTCTCAACCCCCCGCTCGCGGGATAATCCGTTTGTCATGGCGGGACCCGGCGGTGCATCGTCTCGGCATGATCGAACTGCGGGAACTGACCTCCGACGACTGGCCGCTCTGGCGCGAACTGCGCCTGGCCGCCCTGGCCGAAGCGCCGTACGCCTTCGGTTCCACGCTCGCCGCCTGGCAGGGCGAGGGCGACCGGGAGGAGCGCTGGCGCTCACGGCTGGAGATCCCCGGCGCCCTCGACCTCGTCGCCCTCGTGGACGGCGAGCCCGCCGCGATGGCCACCGGTGTGCCCGGCGACGGCTCCGCCGAGCTGATCTCCATGTGGGTCGGCCCCCGGGCGCGCGGCCGGGGCGTGGGCGCGCTCCTGATCGCCGAGATCGAGCGGTGGGCGGCCCGGCGGGGCCTCGCCACCCTGCGCCTCGCCGTGATGCCGCACAACCCGCACGCCCGCGCCCTCTACGAGCGCACCGGCTTCACCGACACCGGCGAGCCCGGCGACCTCCTCCCCGACGGCGCCGGCCGCGAGATCGTGATGGCCAAGCCCCTCGCGGGCGCCTGACCTCCAGCCGGGGATCCGCGGCGCCCGCCCCGGCGGATCGGCCCGGCCCCGGCGGGTCACCGCGCCGGGTGGAAGAGCCGGCCGAGGTGGTAGCGCACGGCGGCCGTCGCGTCGTCCGCCGTGCGCTGGCCCAGCAGGACGCTCAGGCCGAGGCCGGCGGAGGCGGCCAGCAGGACGACGGCCTCCTGGCGGGCGTCCATCCGCGGGTCGGTGTCGCCGGCCTCCCGGGCGGCGGTCAGCTGGGCGACCAGGAAGGCCTCCATCTCGTCGGGCGCCGCGAGGAACCGCTGCCCGGCGAGCGCCGGGTCGGTGACGGAGAGCACCGCGTACTCGGTGTAGACGAGGTGGAAGGTGCGGCTCTCCTCGTCCGTCGGCACGGCTTCGAGCAGGACCGCCTCGACGACGTCGCGCGGGCGCGGCGCCGTCGAGGAGCCGGCCGCGCCGACGCGCTCGCCGACGCGCCGGCGCACCCGCTCGCCCATGCGCACGGCCAGCCGCTCCATCGCCGCGAGCAGCAGCTGCTCCTTGGTGTCGAAGTAGTACTGCACGAGCCGCACCGAGACGCCCGCCCCGATCGCCACCGACCGCATGGTGACGGCGTGCAGGCCGTCGCTCGCCGCCGCGCGCAGCAGCGCGTCGATGATGTGGGCGCGTCGTTCCTCGTGGTCCACCAGCTTGGGCATCGGGTTCCGGTTCCTCTCGGATTCTTTTATGGTACAAACATACCATCAAGTGCTGCTGCTACGCGTCCGCACTCCGGGAGGGACCATGACCAGAACCGCCGTCGGCCACTTCGTCAGCGACGAGGCCCGCACCACGTTCATGGCGGCATACGACCGCGCGATGGAGCTGTGGCCGGAGCCGCGTGAGGACCTGGACGTCGAGACCTCCTACGGGACCGTCCGCGTCCACCGCTACGGCCCCCGCGCCGGCGAGCCGATCGTCCTGCTGCACGGCCACGCCGGGCACGCGTCCAACTGGTACCCGCAGGTCGCCGCCCTGGGCGCGCACCACCCGGTCTACGCGATCGACACCCTCGACGACCCCGGCCGCAGCGTGCAGCGCGTCGTCGCGGCCGGCTCGCGGGAGAACGCCGCCTGGCTCGGCGAGGTCTTCGCCGCGCTCGACCTCGACCGCATCCACCTGGCCGGCCTCTCCTACGGCGGCTGGCTGGCCCTCAACCAGGCGATCCACGCGCCCGAACGCCTCGCCTCCGTCGCCCCGCTGGACCCGGGCGGCATCGAGAAGGTCCCCGCGCGCTTCTACCTCCACATGGTCGGCGGCCTGCTCGGCATGCTCGCGCCACGCCGCCTGCGCCCCGCGATCGGCCGGCTGCTCGCCAACCCCGCGCTCAGCTCCCCGCCCGAGATGATCGCGCCGATGCTGCTCGCCATGCGGGCCTACAAGCCCGCCACCCGCCCGCCGGCCCGGCCGTTCACCGACGAGGAACTGCGCTCGATCCGCCTGCCCGTCCTCGCCCTGGTCGGCCGGCGCAGCGCCCTGCTCCGCCCCCGCCAGGCCCTGCGGCGGATCACCGCGCTGATCCCGGGCGTCCACGCCGAGATCGTGGACCGGGCGGGCCACGGCCTCACCCTGGAACGCCCCGACCTGGTCAACGACCGCCTGCTGGGGTTCATCGCCTCCTGCCACGAGGGAGCCCCGAGCTGAAGGACCGCCGTCGGTCGGGGCGGCTAGCCTCCGGGCATGGCGAATTCTTCGTATCTGTGTTCCACGGACGTCGCGTCCCTCTACCCCTCCAGCCAGGTGGAGGGCTTCGATCCGCAGGGCGGGGTCGTCGCGCACGACGTCTCCGGCGTCCCGCTGCTCTGGCTCGCCCTGTTCCGTCCGGCGGACCTCGTGACCGGGGTGTTCACCGTCGAGGACGAGGACGAGGACGACGAGGACGGGGCGGTGGAGGCCACCGCGCCGCTGGTGGCGAAGGAGCGGGCGCTCGCGCAGCTCGACGCGGCGCTGCCGGCGCTGAACGCGCTCTTCGCCGCCGAGGGCGCGCTGGACGCCCACGCCGCCCTGCTGCGGCAGGCCGTCGAGCGGGCGCCGGGCGGCTTCGTGACGATCGAGCTCGACGAGATCGAGGCGGTGTGGGAGGAGGAGGACACCTTCCAGCCCGCCCTGCGCACCGCGCTGGCCTGCCTGGACGGCGGGGCGGAGGCGGCCGCGGGCCGCGCCCGGCTGGTCGAGCTGTCGCGGCTGCGGACCGGCCGGCCGTTCCCTCCCGCCCGGCTGCTGGTCGACGGGCTGGAGGCGGGCGAGGACGACTACTGGAACCTGGTACGGCTGCTCGGCACGAGCTTCGCCGCCGAAGTGCCGTGGGAGACGGCGCCCTCCATGGGCTGAGCCGGCCGGCCGGGCCGCCCGACCGCGAGCCCGACCCAAGCCTGGCCCAAGCCTGACCGCAAGGAAGTGGTCGGCGGGAATTCACACAACTGCCATATGGCAGTTCTGCCACTTTCCTAATGTCGGTGGGGCCCGGCCGCGGACCCGCGGCCGGGCCGCACCGAGCGTGAGGGCCACCCATGACGCACGACACCATCGGCATCGTCCAGATCTCCGACCTGCACTTCCGCACCGGCTCCGCCGCCCGCTCGTTCGTCGGCCACCAGCCCGACGAAGGCCTCGCGGCCGCGCTCGCCCACGCGGCGGGCCCGGTCGGGGACGCCGCGCTGGTGGTCGCCACCGGCGACCTGGCGGACCTCGGCGAGCCCGAGGCGTACGAGCGGCTGGCCGAGGCCCTGGAGGCGGTTCCCGCCCCCGTCTACTGCCTGGCCGGCAACCACGACAAGCAGGACGCGCTGGAGGCCTGCCTGCCCCGCCCCACCGTGCACCTCGAACCGGCCGTGCAGGTCGGCAACTGGCTGATGCTGTTCGTCGACAGCAACGCCCGCGGGCGCGAAGCCGTGGGCGACGGCACCTACCGCGACCGGGACGACCGGGTGCACGCCGCCGCCCAGCCGGGCCTCACCCCGGTCGAGGAGCGGCGCGCCCGCGCGATCCTGACCGCCACCCGGGCCGAGCACGTGTTCCTCTGGCTCCACCAGCCGCCGCTGGCCGCGACCGCCCCGGTCGCCCAGGGCGACAGCGAACTCGCGCTGCTGGTGCGCGACTTCCCCAAGATCCGGGCCATCGGCGCGGGCCACCTGCACGGCGACCTCTCCGGCGAGTTCGAGGGCCGCCCGGTCTACGTCTGCCCGTCCACCTTCATGAGCATCGACCAGCCCAACCAGGCCCTGGAGGGCCCGGGCTACCGCACCTACCGGCTCCACCCCGACGGCCGCGTCGACACCGAGGTCCACATCGTCCCGGGCGCCATGACCGACGCCCTGCGCGCCACCCCCCTGCCCGCCTTCCTCGCCGACCTGATGGCCGGCCGGGTCACCGGCGAGCAGCTGGCCGCCCTCACCGACGACGAGTTCACCGCCCGCTACGGCGAACGCCGCCCGATGCCCCGCCACTGACCGCCCGGGCCCGTGGCGTGCGCGGCGCACCCGACGGGCCCGGGTGTCGGTGCCGGATGGCAGGCTGCACCCCATGAGTTTCGACCTTGCTGTCTGGGAGGGCGAGCGCCCCGCGGACGACGCCGCCGCGGCCCTGCGCTTCGACGAGTTGTACGAGCAGTACATGGACGCCGACGGGCCGGAGGTCCCGCCGACCGAACGGATCGCCGCGTACGTCGCCGCGCTCCTGGCCCGGTGGCCCGATCTGACCGAGGACGTGGACGACACCTCGCCGTGGTCGACGGGCCCGCTGATCGACGAGGCGAGCGGCCCGCTGATCCACTTCCCCATCCGCTGGAGCATGGCGCAGGAGGCCGCCGTGTACGCCGCCCAGGTCGCCGCCTCGATGGGCCTCAATTGCTACGACCCGCAGTCCCAGTGCCTCCTGCCGGGCTGACCCCGGGAGCAGGAAGTCGGCGGGGCCGACTTCCTGCTCCCGCGCGGGCCGGGACGGACCCTAGTGGGGGTGGCCGAGGTGGGGGAAGGTGGGGAGGAGGTCGGTGTGCGGGGGGATGTGGTCGGTGGGGATCTTGCCGCCGGAGACCATGGCGAGCCGGGCCGAGGTCACGTCGTCGGTGAGGGTGCGGCCGTTGGGGTAGGCGGCGGGGCGGGAGCGGTCGTAGCGCAGGATGTCGGGCAGGACGAGCTTCAGCGTCTCGGTGGCGGCGTCGTTGGTGTAGTCGCCGGTGTGCTGGAGGACGGCCGTCCACGGCTCGCGGTACTTCTCCCAGTCGTCGGCCGGCTCCCCCGCGTTGTACGCGTCCTTGACCTCCTCCGCGTTGAAGTACGCGGTGAGGGAGGGATGGGCGCCGCGGTCGACGGAGACGAGCTGCCCGTCCACGTGGAGGCTGACCCGCGCCCACACGCCGATCGCCGGCTCCGCGCCGAGGTCGGCGTCCGGCACCTCCAGGGCGATGCCGAAGACGTTCGCCTGCGCCATCGCGTCCTTGCCGGTCCAGGTGAAGTTGTCGACGATCCCTTCGAGGTCGGCGAAGAAGGGGTCACTGCGCAGCCCGACCGAGAGCCGGTACCCGCCGTAGGGGGACGGGACGACGGCCGGCGCGGCGCCGAAGGCCACCGGCGCGTCGGCGAAAAGGACGTCGCCCGAGGCCTCGTGCTTCTGCGCCGCCTCGCCGGTCGCCCGGCGGACGGTGACGCTCTGCGCCCCGCCGGTGGGGTCGGAGAAGGTGAACGAGTAGGCGACGTCGGCGCGGTTGTCGCCGTCGTTGTCGATGTTGATCCGGTAGACGGCGTCCGGGTGGAACTCCGCACCGCCGGTGGGGGCGTACGGGTTCACGTTCATGATGAGGACGGTCCGGCCGGGGGCGTCGGCGGACGGGAAGACGAACAGGTCGGTGAGGTCGAGCCGGGCGTCGCCGCGCGGTGAGCGGAGGTTCGGTCCGCTGAGGTGATGGGACATGGCGGTACAGCTACCAGCGCGCCCCGCCCCGGACGGGGAGGACACCCGCACACCCCACGGCCGTCCGCCGATCGGGGGACGGCCGGGCGCCGTGTCCCGCGGGCCCGCGCCGGGCCCGCGTGGTCATGGGGTGCGCCGCGGATCCGGACCGGCGCCGGCGTTCAGGTGCTGCTCGATCCGGCGCTGGTTGTCGATCAGGCGCAGGCAGAGGTGGCGGAGTCGGGCGAGCTCGGCCTCGCCGAAGCCCTGGAAGACGGCGGACAGGGCGCGCTGCGTCGGCTCCCGGAAGGCCTCCAGCCAGTCCTGCCCGGCCGGGGTGATCCGGGCCCGGACCGAGCGGCGGTCACGGGGGTCCTGCACCCGCTCGACCAGGTCGTCACGCTCCAGGGTGTCGACCAGGCCCGTGACGTTGCGCGAGCTGACGCCGGCCGCGCGGGCCAGTTCGCCGATGCTGAGCCCGTCCTCCGAGGCGGTGCCCAGCCGCGCGAGGAGGTCGAGCGCCCCCGCGCTGAGACCGCGCCCGCCGGCCCCGAGCGAGCGCAGCCGGTCGAGCGCCTGCGCGGCCGAGCGGACGGCCGCGGCCGCTTCCAGGGTGAGGGTGGTGTCACCTGCGGCGAAGGCCCGCATGGAGGCCCGGACGCCGGGGTCGTAGAGGGAGCCGTCGCTGTCGCGGGACAACTCCCGAGAGTTATGTACGTCATTCATAATGAATGGATACTAGATCGACGGGCCCGAGTCGGCAACCGGCGACGATCCGTCAACTCCCCACAGCGGACCCGGTGGGACGCACGCGCGGCTGCCCTCGACCGTCGACCTCATGGAGCCCGATCGCCCGGGCTTTCGGGAATCCGCGCCCCGCTTCCCCCTCGTCCGTGTGAACTCCCCGGCCGCCCGGAACCGTCCGTGGAAGTCCGTGACCCGGACGGCGAGGATGGCCGCCGAGCCGGACACCGGCCGGACCGAACGCCGAGGAGCACTCCCGTGTGGAAGTCACTACCGCTACGCCGATCGCTGCGACGGACGGCGGTCGCCGCCGCCGGCTGCCTCGCCCTGCTGGCGGGCGCCACCCCGGCGTCGACCGCGCAGGCCGCCACGGACGGCGCCGGTCACCGGCTCCCCGCGAACCTCGCCCACCCCGCGCCCTCGAAGCGGGAAACCGTCTATGACCCCGTCTACCTCGTCCAGGCCGACTCGGGCCGGGGAGCGACGTTCGAGGTCTACGCGGGCTGGGACTACGCGCTCCTGACGAACCAGCCGGGCAACGGCACCGCCGTGGTCTTCACCCTGCACGCCGACGACCTCACCTACAGCATCGAGTCGACGTCCGGCAACTGGGGCGAGTACCGGACCTGGTGCCTCTACGGGGCCGACATCAGGCTGGAGAAGAGCAGTTGCCGCACCCGCTGGCAGGTCGAGGACCTGGGCGGCGACGAGTTCTACCTCAAGCTGGCGGGGACGAAGAAGAAGATCGAGACCAGCAAGCTGGCGGACCGCAAGCGGTGGCTGTCGGCCGAGGAGGAGATCTTCGTCGTCAACGAGGAGTTCGTCAGGTTCAAGCTCGTCCACCCCTGATCCGCGAGGCGTTCCCGGACGGCCGGAGACCACGATCGAGGGTGACCCGCAGCACCGGGAGCGAGCGGCCCGGGGCGACCTCGCGTTCGGCGACGCGCACGGCGCCCATGCGCCGGTAGAAGCCCTCGGCGTGCGGGTCGGACTCCAGGGTCAGGGTGCGGAAGCCGGCGCCGCGGGCGGCGGCGACGGCGTGCTCCCAGAGCGTCCGCCCCAGGCCGGTGCCGATCACCTCGGGGTCGAGGAACAGGTCCGCCAGCTCGCCGTGCGGCGGTTCGCCCGTGAGCCGGTAGTACCCCACCACCGCACCGCCCCGCTCCGCGACGACGACGTGCCCGTCCCGGATGGCGGCGGAGCTGATCGACAGCACCTCCGCCATCCGGTCCAGCATCGCCCGCGGATAGCCCCAGTACCCCTTCGACCGCCGCGTCAGCGCCGTGAGCACGCCGGCCTCGCCGGGCTCGGCGGTGCGCAGGAAGACCTCGTCCATGGCCGGAGTATCACCCGCACCGCCCGTCGGGACCAAGGGATTTCGGGACCGGACGGAATCGGCGCCCCAGATGAGGTCGCGTACTCATGACCGGCCACGGGCGGCCTTGGGAGGATGCCCGGATGCCGACGTGGTCGCTCGACCTGATGCTGACGGTGCCGCTCGTGGTGGCCGAGGGGGTGGCCGCCGTGGTGTGGTTCTTCCGGGGCGGCTGGGAGGTGATGCGCGGCGAGCGCAGGCCCGTGCCGCCGCGCCTCGTCGGCGCTTGGCCGGTGGCCTTCGTGGCCTTCCTCGCCGGAACGGGTGTGGCCCTGCTTCGCCTCCGACTGCCCGTCGCCGCGACCGCTCAGGGCGTGTTGGCCGTCCCCGTCGCGCTGCCGCTCGTCCTGGGGACGGTGGCGCAGGTGAGGTCGTGGACCGCAGCCCGCGCCGCTACCCGAGCCGGTGACGAAGCCAGGCGATTCCATGGGCACTCAGCCCGTCCCAGTAACGGCCGGGTGTCTCGGCGGCGCGGAGGGTCCACAGACCGGTCAGGATCGCGCCGAAGGCCGTGACGGAGCGGTCGGGCGCGGCGCGCCACAGGGACACGCTCTCGGCCCAGCGCTCCGCGCGCTCGGGACTGTGTCCGGCCCCGATCAGCCGGACGACCATGTAAGCAGTATCGGCCCAGGCAGCACCCGGGGCGGGGAACGCCCAGTCGACGACGCGGACCGTCTCGCCGTCCACCAGCAGGTTCGGGCCGGTCAGGTCGGTGTGGACCAGGGTCCTGCCGTCGATCAGCTCGGGTGCTGCCCGTTCGGCCAGGACCAGCGTCTCCAGCCGTGCCACGGTCCACGGGTCGAGCCGCTCCCGGTGCCGGCTCCCGAGGTCGTGCCAGAAGTCCTGCCCCGACCATCGATCGGCCAGGCTGAAGGCACGCAGCGGCGGCGGCGGGGTCAGCGCTCCGGCGAGCTCCTCCAAGGTCCGCGCGACCAACGGCAGATCGGCGGACCCCGGGGAAAGGTCCGCGTGCTTGCCGGGAGCGTGCTCGAACCCCAGGGCGAACCACCCGCCGGCCTCGACCTTCCAGAGCAGGCGGGGAGCGATGCCCGGCGGGAGCACGGGGTTCACGACGGACTCCAGGCGGTGCATCCACGCCTTCGGGTTGTCCTCGCGCACGGCCTTGCAGAACACCGGCCCGCCGGCCGTCTCCAGCGTGGCGGCGAAGTCGGACACCGTTCCCCCCGCTGGGGGAACGGCGGCGGTCACCGCACCGGTCAGCCCTTCGATGCCGATGCGCAAGGCATCCGGTAGGTGCTTCCAGAGGTCGGCCATCCGGGGTTCCTCGGGGTCCGGCCCGCCCGGCCCCGAACCGCGGGGCCGGGCGGGCGACCTGATGTCCGGGCCCGTGACCGACTGCATCCGGTTCGGGGACGACGTGACGCTTCCGAATGCCGCGGCAGGCAAGGACGCACGGTGGCTGCCGCGTTCCCGTGCCGGTGGGCCCCCACACGTCAGAGGGTCCAGGACGTCGTCCCGCCGCCCGGGGTGGTGTAGGTGACCAGTTGGGGGCCGCCCGGGACGGCGGTGAGGGTGAACCACTCGCGGCGGGGGCGGTGGTGGCGGCGCCAGGTGGTGTAGGCGGATTCGACGATCTTCCAGAGGTCGCGCGGCCCGCTGGTGGTCACGGTGGACGGGCGGCCCGGGTGGTCCTCGGCCTGGGCGGTCGAGCCGTCCGCCGGGTCGTGGAGTGTGCCGCCGCCGACCCTGACGACGGCCAGGGGCAGCTGCAGGCCCGCCCAGAAGGAGAAGCCGTGGTCGTCCAACACGCGGGCGCCGACGACGCTCGTCCGCCGCCGGCCAGTGGCGGGAACCTCGCGGACCGCGGCCGCGCCGCCGTCCGACCGCAGGGGCATGAACGCGGCGGGTCGGTGCAGGAACCGGCCCGCCGCACCGCCGTCGGGCAGCTTGGTGAGGCAGACGACCGCGCCGCCGCCGAGGGCGTTGCCGATCGGCGCGACGATCAGCCCACCGGTCACGCACTGGTCCAGCCAGGCCGGTGGGAGGCGGCGGACGGAACAGGTCGCGATGATCCGGTCGAACGGCCCGCCGCCCGGGCAGCCGACCGCGCCGTCCGCCCGCACGACGACGGCCGCCCCGAACCCCGCCGCGCCCAGCCGTTCCCGCGCCGCGTCCGCCAGGCGCCCGGTGCGGTCGACCGTGGTGACGTTTCCGGCGCCGGCCAGGTGGCAGAGCAGCGCGGCGTTGTACCCGCTCCCCGTACCGACCTCCAACACCCGGTCCCCGGGCCGGACATCGAGCGCGTCCAGCATCTCCGCCATCAGCCCGGGCGCGGTGGACGACGACGTCGCCACCCCGCCCACCCCGGCACCCGGGGCGTCCTCCGCGTGCACCCCGTCCACTTCGGTGACCAGCACCTCGTCCGCGTACACAGCCCGCATCCACGCCTCGTCACCGCTCCGCCAGGGCCGGTGGACCGTGCCCTCGGGCCGGTAGAAGGCCGGTACGAACGGATGCCTCGGCACGTTCAGGAAAGCCTCGACCACCCGCGAGGACAGCACGGAGGCCCCCCGCTCGATGTCCCGCGCCAGCCGGATCCTCGCGTCGAGTTCCGTGGTCATCCCTCGTCCTCTTCCAAGTAGTCACAGATGGCGGCGGTGATGGGCAGCCCCGTCGCCTGTTCGACGAACCCGTACTGCCCGTTGGGGTTGACCTCCAGGAACACCCAGGTCCCGGACGGCGTCACGACGAAGTCGAACGCCCCGTAGGGCAGGCCGAGTCGCGCGAGCACGCGGTGCACGCCGGCGGACACCTCGGCCGGGGGCTCGCACACGCGGTAGCGGAGGCTGTCGTAGTCGCTGCGCCAGTCCGTCCTCGCGGCGTCCGACTCCGCGTGGATCTCGGCGGCGAACAGCCGCCCGCCCACCGCCGTGAGCCGGACCTCGTACGCCTTGGGCACCCACTCCTGGAACAGGTGCGCCGTGGCGGCGATGGACGGGTGCCCGACGTCCTCCGGCCGGAGGACGCTCGCGTAGACCGCCGCGGACTCGCCGCCGACCGTCCCCCGGATCGGCGTGAACGGCTTGTAGACGACGGGCCCGCGGATCCGGTTCGCGAACTCCCGCGCGGCCCCGGGCCGGTTGGTGATCAGCGTCCGCGGGACCCGCAGCCCGCACTCGGCCGCTACCCGGAGCTGGAGCGGCTTGGACTCGGCGTCTGCGGCCCGGCCCGGCGGCGGCAGCCAGCGGGCCGGGAGCGCCGACAGCAGGCCGCCGAAGCCCCGTCGGGCTTCGGCGGCCGCCACCGCCCGGGCCTCCGGGACAAGTTCGGGCGGGAACTCGCTCGGCGTGGGGCGGCGGTAGTAGACCGAGCGGACGGCGGCCAGGTCGAGAGAACGCCGGTCGGTGGCGAGCGCCCCGCGCCAGCCGGACCCGCCGTCGAGGCTCGCCGCCACGGCGAGCCTCGACGGGAACCATGCCGTGTCCGCCCGGAAGACCGGCACCGCACGCCGGTTGAGTTCCTCGATCACCAGATCGGCGGTCGGATCGAACGTCCCCGTGACGACGAGGACGGTGCCGGAGTCGGGCATGTCAGTCGTTGCTGCTTCCGGGGTCGTCCGGCGCGTCCATCTGCCCGGACGGCTGCGTCGGCCCGTACGTCTTGGGCGGATTGCTGGTCATGTAGACGCCGGGCGGCATGCCGGCATAGCTGCACGTCTGCGTCTCCTCGTCGTACACGACCTCGGAGGCCAGGACGCCCCCGCTCCCCGTGACCCCGCTCAGGAAACGGAACGCGAACAGCCTCTCCGCCCCGCCCACTTCGTCCAGCACCGGCAATGTCGCGGTGGACATGGATCTCCCTCACCTTCTGCTCACCGCACAGGGCGAGCGGGATTCAAGGTAGAGCCGAATCCGATGGGAAGTCAGGAGGTTTCACGTTGCCGCAAGAACTCGTCCCGGATGGTGGCGAGCATCTCCCGCATGGGCTCGCCTTCAAGGGAAAGCTGCTCAAATCTCCCGAACCGCGCCAGGTAGAGGTCCAGATCCTTGGGGTCCGTGGTGGAGACCTCGGCGTGTGGGATCTCCACGATGACCAGCCGGTTGTCATAGACGATGAAGGATGACGAGCTGACCTCGGTCATCCGCGCCGACAGTGGGACGATTCCGATGCGCACGTTCGGAAGTCGGGACAGCGTGACGATCCTGTCGATCTGGAGTGCCATTTCCACGGGCGAGACGATCAGCCAACGAAGGACCGACTCCGTGATCAGGTAGTGAAAGCGCTTCTCGGGATCGAACAGCACCGCCTGCCGTTCGAGCCGCGCGGCTATCGTGCGCGACAGGACATCGGGGGTGAGCCCCTTGGGGCTCAGGACGGCCCGCACGTATTCCGGAGTCTGACAGAGCCCGGGGACGCAGGACGGCTGGAAGACACGCTGGATCGCCGTCTCCGCCTCGACGGCCCGGATGCTGTCCTGGTGATGGTGAAGTCCCGTTCGCCGGAGGAAGCGCCAGGCCACGACCTCAGTCGCCTCGCGGCGGGCTATCTCGACCAGGTCGGACCGCACGGCGTCGGGAACGCCGATGGCGGTGAGGATCCGGTCGACGTCGATGGTGGTCGGCTTGGCCTTGCCCGTCTCGATCCTGCTCAGTTTGGAGGGAGACATGGCTGCGCTGCGGGCGACTGCTTTGGCCTCCTTTCCGGCGGCCTGTCGCAGTTCCCGCAGCGTGCTGCCGATGTCGCTTCTCACGCGCTCCCGTGCCGCTCCCACCAGGACTCGAACGGCTCGGCATGGCTCAGAGCCGTATCCCTGAGGGCGATCCACTTCTCAGGGCCGGGCTCCTCCT
The DNA here is from genome assembly GCF_040298605.1 of Kitasatospora sp. NPDC001527. Lineage (NCBI taxonomy): Bacteria > Bacillati > Actinomycetota > Actinomycetes > Kitasatosporales > Streptomycetaceae > Kitasatospora > Kitasatospora sp. NPDC001527. Next base: position 224,730 of record NZ_JBEPAM010000010.1, read on the forward strand.
CGGCCCCGGTGAACACACCGCCGTCGGCGTACGCCATCGAGACGACGGACGACTCGTCGAACATCCAGAAGTCCGGCGTACCGGCCAGCGGGTTCGGCTTGTCGGTGACATCCAGGATGAAGAACTCCTCGCCGGCGGTGGCGTTCTTCCGGTAGCCCCACCCGAGTTCGAACCGGAGGTACGGAGTGAGCGGCCGCGAGAGGACGTGCACGCGGTACATGCGCCGTCCGGCGGACGTGTTCCGCCGGACCTGCTCCAGCCAGGGGGCGTTGTAGTCCTGCGGCTGAGGTTCGCCCGCGAGAAAGGCGCGGTAGGCGTCGAAGTTGCCGGAGCCGCTGTAGTCGTCCAGCATTTCGAGGCGGAAGGCCTCCCGCTGGAAGCTGTCGAACAAGGCGCCGAAGGCGTCAGGAGAGATGGTCACGGGCAACCCTCACCAGCAGGTCGATCGGAATGCGAACCGCCGTCTCGGTCTCCGGCAGGCTCATGGCGGCCAGCGCCTCGGGATCGTCCACCTTGAACCCCTGCACCACGAGCTCGCCGGTGTCGGTGGAATAGACAGTGGGGCACGGCCCGTGGTCGCACGAGCTGTCGAGCAGTGTCAGTTTCACTGAAGCTCCCTCGTTTGCGGACGGCGTCAATCTTCCCGATCCCAACCATGGTGCGGCAAGGGGCTGCTGTTGCGACAACGCGAAATCGGGTCGAGGCAGGGTCACAGCCGTGGCTGCTGCCAGTACTCGGCAAAGGGGACGGCATGGAACTCGGCGATCTCCCGGTAGCGGAGGTACTCGGGGGTGGCCTCTGCGGGGAGCTTCGCGGCTCCGATGAACTTCAGCGGCGAGGTGAGGACGTGGACACGGGCCACCGTCTTGCCGTGGTCCGTCATGGACCGGACCCACGGGTTGTCGGTCCACTCGGGCGGCGTGGGGTCGCCGGCGAGGAAGGCCTCGAACTCCTCCCGCTCCTCCTCGACGTCGTAGAGGTCCAGCGTCTCCAGTCGGAACGCGGTGTGCTGGAAGCTCTCGAAGAGTCGGCCGAATTCAGTTCCGTCGAGCACGGAAGTAGTCCTCCAGGATGTTCACGGGCACACGGACGACGGTCTCACCTTCGGGCAGGCCGATCTGGGCGAGCTGTTCGGGGTCGGTGACCACGTAGCCCTGCACGAGAAAGGCGGTCTCGTCCTCCGTTCCCCACAGCGTCGGGCAGGTGCCGCTCTTGCAGTTCGAGTCACCGGACAGTTTGCGCAGAGCCACTGGTCCTCCTCGTTCCGTTGTCGAGGTCGATACTTCAGGCTCGCCCCGCCGGCAGGCAAGGGCATCCGCTTTCCACTACAGGAAAGGGCGGAGGAACACCGGAGCAGGAAGTCGGCCTGGCCGACTTCCTACGCAGATCCGGCTCGGCCTGCCCCCGCACGTCGTCACGGACGATCTGCTCGCCGCCGTACTCGGTGCCGAACGGGGCGACGATCACCGCGCCCGGGGCTGCCTGCTCCAGCCAAGCCGGAGGAATCTCCAGCACGGAGCAGGTGGCGATGATCCGGTCGTACGGGCCGCGCTCGGCCTACCCGTCCCGGCCGTCGCCCACGACCACGGTGGGTCCGAGCCCGGCGGCGTCCAGGTCATGATGGCAGGCCCGTTGGACCCGGGACTCCCTCAGTAGTCATTGCCCGGGCTGGTCGGACAGTTCCTTGACCTTCTCCGCGTACTCGTCCCAGATCGTGCGGGAGGAGGCGAAGTCGACCCGTTGGAGGACGCTCCCCATCTCCGCCGTGCTCGCGTTCGCGATCTCCTCGGCCGCCGTCTTGTAGTCCCCCGCGAAGTTGCCGAGCGAACCGATGAGCCGGGCGAGTGAGTTGCCGGCGTCCCTGGCGTGGTTCACGGCGTCGTCGACCGCCTCCGACTGCTGGCCGGTGACCTTTTCGACCTCGGCGCGGACCTCGGCGGCGTAGCTCAGCAGTTCCGCTCGGGCGCACGCGGCCTCCGGCTTCTTGGCGAGGTTCTCGTGGTCCTTCGCATCCCGCTCCGCGTCGGCCTTGAACACCTCCTGGAGTTTGACGATGCGGTCGGCCAGATCCCGGTACTGCGCGGTGCGGTCCGCGATGTCCTCTTTCCATTCGGTCCATTCCTGCGGGGGTTGCAGGAGGGTGTGCAGGGAGAGAAGCGCCTTGGTGAGGCGGTCACGGGTCGGCTGGGTGAGCGTCCCCTTCTTCACCTCCTCGACCACGTCGGCCAGCGCGTCCGCCGCGGTCCGGTACTGGGCGGTGACGGCCGGGACGGCGTCCACCACGGACTTGATGACCTTCTGAGCGCTGCCGGCGTTTTCCGCGTCCAGGTCCGTCATCTGGGTGAGCAGATCCCGCAGGACCGACAGGTGCCCCTGGAACTGGAACCACGGGTTGTCCTCGAAGACCTGACCGTCTTCGTTGGTGCAGACGATGTTTCGCCTGATGTCGGGGTGCGCGAGGTTCCTCAGCAGGTTGTCCTTGAGCTGCTCGGCGAATTTCTGGTAGGCGCCGACGGTCGTCACCGTCGCCTTCGCCTCGTCGAGGTTCCAGTCGTACGTGGTGTCGGGTGGCATCTCATGTCCTCGGGTTTCGGGGGAATCGGGGCGGCTCTCACGGCGCGCCGGGCCGGGACGGTGCCGTGTCCCGGTGGACGACCGGGACACGGCGGGGACCGCGGGGACCGCAGGGGCCTCGGTCCGGGTGGGTGCGGCCCGGGACCCTGGCAGCCGTCTTCCTAGTCCACGAGTTCGGCGCCGAACTCCGTCTGGGAGGGCGAGACCAGGGAATTCCCCGTGAACCACTCCGTGGCGTCGACCACGCTCTTCCACTCCTCCTCCGCCTGCTTGAGTTTGAGATTGGTGGCGATCTTGTTCTTGTTGCCGAGGGCCTCGTCGTCCAGTTTGGCGATCTGGGCGATCGAGTTGCTCGTGTTCTGCCACTTCCCGAGGATGGTGTCGAGGTGGGTCTGGAAGCTGCTGGTGTACCCCGTGAGAGGAGTCACCTGGGTGCGCAGACCGTCGAGGTCGGTGAGGAGCTTGACCTTCTTGAACTCCTCGTCCTCCATGGCTTTCACCTTCACGAGGAGCTTGTTGTACTTCGCCCTGAGGATCGCGGCGTAGATGCCCAGGCCGATCGCGGTGAGCACGCCGATGAGCCCGCCCGCCGTGGAGCAGCAGGCCGCGATCATGTACTTCTTCCAGCTCTTGTACGTGGCATCGGCCTCCTCCTGGAAGTCCTTCGCCTCCTGCTTGCACTTGTCCCGGGCGGCTACCGCGTGCTTGTAGATCTTCCCCTCCTTGGCGACATAGAGCGTGAGCTTGTCGTTCTGAGTGCGGAAGTCTCCGGAGAACGCCGCGAGATTCTGGATGATGCCCTTGAGGTCTGCCATCAGCTGGTCGATCAGCTTCTTGAGACCGTTCTTCGGCCCGACCAGCAGGTCCCTTACGTTCTCGGCGTTCTGCTTGATCGCTCCCTGGCCGTCGTCCATGGCGTCCGGGAGGTCGTGACAGAAGCTGTGGAACGTCTTCGCCGTATTCCGGATCCGATAGGCCATCCAGATGTTCTGCCCGTAGACCTCGCTCGGCGGGGTGTCGCCTGTGAGGTAGTCTCCGCCCTTGCTGATCTTGTCGATGATGGCGACCGGGTCCCCGAAGCGATTCGACAGCTTCTGAATCTCGGTCACGGCTGCGATGAAGTCCTTGATCTCCTGCTCGTCGTCCTTGTCGATCGCGCCGTACATGCTGGTGTAGTTGCTCGTGTTCGCGATTCTCATCTTCAGGATGGAGGTGACGAACACCTGGATGTGCAGCCACTCCTCGCCGAACAGGGCGTAGGTGAAGTCCGGCTGCTTGGGGTCCTGCTTCTTGGTGGGGTCGGCTTTGAGAAGCAGTGCGTCCGTCGGGGGCAGCAACGTTTCGGTGGCCATGTGATGTCTCCGTTCTGAGCGCGGGAGGGCTCGGCGGTGAGGACTGCCGGCTCACTTGGCGCTGAGGGGAAGTCCCCACGGCGCGAAGGTGGGGGCGACAAGGGCGCTCTGGGTGAAAGCCTCGGCAGCGGCCGCGAGCTTCTCCCAGTCCTGGGCACCGGACGTGAGATCGAGCGCGTCGTCGAGTCGTGCGGGATCACCCAGCACGTCGTCGGGGAGCGCGGAGGCGCTCCTGAGGGCGGCCGACACCTTGTCCCAGGCCGTGGCCATGTCGGCCGCGCGCTGGCGCAGGGCGGCCAGCGCGTCGGGCAGCGCCTTCGCCTGGTGGTCGAAGCCGCCGAGGTCCGCCGCCAGGCACGCCTTGTCCCCGACCTCGTCGTCGGCCACGTTCACGGCGTCCTGCAGCGACGTGTACGTCGTGCGCGCCACGACCGCCCGATCCTTGGGGGCCGGGCCGTCGAGCTTGGCGACTCCCACCGGGACGCCGCAGTTCACGACACACACGTCGAGGGTCTGCTCCGGCTGAGCGCCTCGGTAGCCCAGCCACTCCGTCCACGCCGCCTCTGCGGCACCGTCGAAGGCGGCGGCCTGGTTCTCGACCTCCTTGCGTGCCTCCTTCGCGCTCGCGTACGTCTTGGAGCCCTTCCCCAGGTGGTCCGTGAGCGGCTTCTGGACGACCACGAAGGTCATCACCATCTGCTCGGCCTTGAGCGCCAGGCCACTGAAGTCCTTCTTCTGCTCGGCACTCAGCGAGGCGAGGCCGCCGGCCCCCGTGAACGCCTGCCGAACGGCGGCGGCGTTCTCCTTGTGCTTCTGGGGCTGATCATTGAGCATCTTCAGGAGGTTCTGGGCCGTGGAGGCGAAGGTACTCGCGGCGGAGCCAGCCCGGTGGGCCGCCCACACCGCCTGTGCGTAGAACTCGGGAGGCGGGTCCTTCTTCAGCAGGTAGTCACCGTCCTCGGCGAGCTTCTTGGTCAGCGTGACGGGGTCTCCGTAGGCGTCGAGGAACTTCCCCGCGTCGGTGACGGCCGACACGAGCTTCTTGTGCTCGTCGGCGTCCGTGATCTTCCCGTAGGCGCGCTTGAAGTCCTCGTCCTTCAGCGGGAACTTGATGAGCCCGCTGACGAACACGGGGCCGCGCAGCCACGCCTCGCCCGCCGTGCCGTAGGTGCCCGCGCTGCTGAAAAGAGCCTTCGGCGGGCCGTATGGGATCTTCATGGGACTCCCTTGGTCGATTGAATGATCACGTGACCGCACTGGGGGCATCCGACGATCGGTTCCGCCGCGCAGGAGGTTGGCCCCACTGGGCCTTGTTGATCCGAGGCCACATCAAGGTGGCGCGCGCACGGCCGGCCCGCGAGACAGCAGGTGCGATCGAGGGCCGTGAGGCGGTCACATCCACCATAGATACGGGCAGCATCGTTCGCACACTGACCGATGGGGGCGCAAACCCGGCCCAGGAAAGGCCGCCCTAGCGACTACGGCCCGTGATTTCAGGGCGGCGCCGACACGCAAAGTGGCCGTCCACCGGGAGTGGACGGCCACAGGGGGTGAATGCGGAGGGGTCAGACGGATTGGGCGAATTCGAGGAAGGACTGCCAGGCGGCCGGGGAGAAGGTGAGGTGGGGGCCGGACTTGTCCTTGGAGTCGCGGACGAGGACGGCGGACGTCGTCTCGGCGACCTCGACGCACTCGCCGCCGTCGGGTCCGCTGTGGCTGCTCTTGCGCCAGCCGACCTCGACGCAGTTTCCGCCCTCGTTGCCGCTGTAGCTGCTCTTGAACCACACCAGTTCGCTGCTCATGGCTCTCCCTCAAGTAAGGGTGCTGTGGCGCGCGTTCAGGATACGGAGCGGCGCGCCGGGAGGCCATGCCACAACCCCCACAGAGAGGGAGCGGCGCCCACACAGAAAGCGGCCGTCCACCGGTGGGTGGACGGCCGCGGTGCTCCGAGCGGGGAGACTGGTCGTCAGACCGACTGCGCGAACTCGACGAAGGCCCCCCAGGCCTCCGGCGAGAAGGTGAGGTGGGGACCCGACTTGTCCTTCGAGTCACGCACCAGCACGGAGGACATCGCCTCGGCGACCTCGACGCACTCCCCACCCTCGGCACCGCTGTAGCTGCTCTTGAACCACACCAGTTCGCTGCTCATCGCTCTCCCAGAATCTTCTCGATCAACGACAGGGACTCCTGCGGAGTGCACGCCTGGGCCCTGAGGGTGCCGTACCGCGCGTTCATGATACGAACCTCCTCCTGATCCGTGATCAGCCTACTGCTGGTCTGCACCTCGATATAGGCCATCTGCGGGCGGTTCTTCGGGGTGATCAGGATGAACGGGCCATCCACACCAGCGTGCTCGGTACGGTCCAACGCGAGCACCTGAATCACCATGCCTCGGGCACTCCCGATCTCCAGCAGGTGGCGCAGCTGCGCCTCGTGCACGCTCCAGCCGCCCAACGGTCGACGAAGCACGCTCTCGTCAATCACCCAGCTGAACACCGCGCGGGGCCACCTCGTCAAGATCTCCTGGCGCGCCATGCGGGCCGCGACTCGCGTCTCGATGATCTCTTCAGGGAGGATCGGCTGACGCATCGAGAAGACGGCGCGCGCGTGGTCCTCGGTCTGGAGGAGCCCCGGCACGCCGTACAGGCTGACGCAGTGAAGCTCCTGAGCCACCGACTCCAGCCCCGCGTACCCCCGGAACCACTCCGGGTGCCGCACACGGGCCTTGGCCTTCGCCTGCTCGATGTCGTCCGCGACGACGAGCAGCAGCCCGCCAGCGTCCAGCACCCTCTCCGCCGCCTCCAGCAGCTCCCGCTGCGGGGTCCGCTTCCCCTGCTCAACCGCGCCGATCAGGCTCTCGGTGTAGCCGACCAGCTTGGCGAACTCCTTCTGCGTCAGGCCCGCCCGCTCGCGCAGCAGCTTGATCTGCTTGCCGATCGCCCGCAGGAAGTCCGACACCTCGGACAGGTCCTCGTCGAGCTGCGGGCGCGCAACGTCGCCGCTGTCTCCGCCGGTTCCCTTAACTTCGGTCATGACGACCTCCCGATTTTCCGGTCACGGCCAACCGCCGTCACGTGACACTTTCCGCACACACACAGGCACTCACCGTGCCCACCGGATGCATCGTCAGCGTAAGCCCGGGGGGGGCAGGCTTTTCCCCATGAAGTCCGAAATTCCCCTCGACGAACCGGAGTCGCGCGCCCACACCGCGCTCCTCACTTCCACCCCCAAGGGAGCCGCCATCGGGCGGCGGATCGCCAGGCGGCAGTTGACCGAATGGGCGCTCAACTCCCTTTGGCCGGAGGCGTTTCAGCACGCGTTGATCATCGTCGCCGAACTGGCCGCCAACGCCTCCACCCACGGGCGCACGCCGGGGCGCGGGTTCGAGCTGCACCTCTCGCTCACCACCACGCGCCGGGCGCACACCACCGTGCTCCGCATCGAGGTGTCGGACTGCCGAGGGGACCGCCGGCCCGTCCTGCCGGCGGCCGCCTGCTCGCCGGACTCCCAGTCGGGGCGCGGGCTCACCCTCGTCGACGCGCTCGCCGACCGCTGGGGCACCCTGCCCCGGGACCCCAACGCCAAGACGGTCTGGGCCGAACTCGACCTGCCCGCCGCCGAGTTCAAGAACCCATCCGACGACTCCTCCCCCACCGACGATGTCGCTGCCTGACCGGACCCAGCCGCCCACCCCGCACAGCCCGGCCGCCGCCGCCGCGGCCTACACCGTCCTCCCCTTCGTCCTCCTCCTCGCGCTGGTCGTCTGGATCTACCCCGTCCTCAAGCACCACCACGGCCTGCACCCCGAACCCCCGGTCGCCACGGCGACCGCGACCTCCGAAGCCCCCAACCCCTGACCGCCGCACGGGAAGTCGGCCCGGCCGACTTCCCACTCCCCGACCGCTTCACTCGATCGAATGACCTTCCGGAGCGTTCCTTTGCCCGACCCGTCCCACTCGCGGTGGGGTGGGCCGGAGGGGCCGACGGCCGGTCCCTCGACGAGGAGTCATGCCGACGAGGACGCCGGCCTCCACCCGACATCTCCGTCAAGACGACAAGAGCCTCAGCGAGAAGGGCGGACACACCCGATGAGCCTGGAATCCGGTCTCTACACGATCCACAACGGCGAGGACCCGGTCGGCCGCGCCCTGCACGAGACGCGGGACCTCTCGCCCAAGGCGGTCTTCAACCGGACGGACGACCCGGAAGCCGTCTGGGTCGTCGAAGCGCTGCCCAACGGCCGCTACAAGCTGTACGCCAAGGGCGCCCCGACCGCCGTCGAGAACAGCGCGCCCGCCGGGCCGGTGGTCGCCCTCCTCATCCAGCAGGCGGACGCGGAGGAGTGGGAACTCGCCACCGTCGACCGGGCCGGGGGGACGTACCGGGTGGTGTCCTCGCAGGGGGCGGTGTGGCTCGTCACGGAGCCCGGCGAGCACGGGCAGATCCAGACCCTCCCCATCCCCGGCGGCGACGCGGGCGCCACCGTGTTCACCTTCAAGAGGGTCGACCGGTAGCTCCCGATCGGCCCCGGACCAGGGCGGGAGGCCGATCCGTCCGACTTCCCAACCTGCGCCCACCGACCACCGGGCGTGGGCACGCACAGGAAGTCGGCTCCGCCGACTTCCTACTGCGCCCGGTAGGTGGCCAGGTACTCCAGCGCGGCGGTGAACGCGGTCACCATGTCGTCCAGGTCGACGGTGTCCCGCAGGACCACCGAGCTTCCGTGCCCGCCGCCCTCGTAACCGTAGTAACGGTGGTGCCCGCGGCCCGACTTCTTGGTCTTGAAGCCGTCGCCGTCCGGGTCGGCCACCAGGTCCCGCAGGGCCGGGCCCGCGTGCCGGACGAAGCTGTGGCGGGCGAGCCAGGCCTGCTGCCGGTCCGCGAGCGCTCCGTTGGCCGCCGCGGTCTGCTCCGGGGTCTCGACCATGATCCGGATCTCGAAGGGGCTGTCCGTGCCGCGCATCGGCACCAGGCGCTGGATTTCGGCGACGACGTAGCCGTCGTCGGTCTCCCTCCAGGCGCAGATGTTCGCGACCCCCGCCCGCGAGCGCTGCCGGGTCGCGAAGACCGTGCCCGCAGGAGCCGCCGCCTCGGCGAGGCTCGCCAGCCGCCGCAGCCGGAGGGCGTCGCCGACGACGAGTGAGGCCCGGTTCGCCGGGCCGGTCACCTCGGCCTCCAGCTCGGCGAACTGCCGGAGCGCCCGGACGGAGAGGAGCCGGGCGAGGTCGTCGGACGAACGTCCCCATGCGGCAAGGAGATCGGCCAGGGTGAGACGGCGGGACCAGGCGGCCGGCACACCGGGGACGGGGTCGTGGTTGGGGCCGACCAGGTGGCGATCGGCCTCGGCTATGCCCTCGGCCTCCGCCCAGGCGTCGTAAGCGGCGAACTGTTCGCCGTGCACCCCGGCGCCGAGCTTCACCTCCAGAAGCGCGCGCACGGCGCCGTCGAGCAGGACCACGAGGTCCGCCCGACCCGCCGGAGCGCCCCCGTGCGCCGCGACCCGGACCTCGCGCCGGACGGTGATCGCGCCCGGCTCCAGGCACAGGGCCGATCCGAGCGGCCCGGGATCCAGCTCGGCGAGGAAGCACAGCAGGTCCGACCAGTCGTCTTCGGTGCGCAGCAGGCGCGTCAGTCCGTAGGCCACGTCCGGACGTTACACGGTCCGGATCTTGCGGCGACGAACGGCCGTGCCTAAGGTGCCGATGTATCGGTTCGATACATCGGGCCGATACATCGCGACACGGGGAGCCGCAGTGAACCGGATCGACCAGGAGCACGAACGCCTGCTGCACAGCTCGTCCTTCGGCACGGCGGCCGGCGCGTACGCCGAGCACCGTCCGGACTACGCCCACGCCGCCGTGCGCTGGGCCCTCGAACCCGCGCCCGGCCTGCGGGTGCTCGACCTCGGCGCCGGGACCGGCAAGCTCACGGGCACGCTGCTCGCGCTCGGCATCGACGTCGTGGCCGTCGAGCCCGACGCGGCGATGCTGGCCGAGCTGCGGCGCGAACTGCCCTCCGTGCGCGCCCTGTCCGGCAGTGCGGAATCGATTCCGCTCCCGGACGGGTCGGTCGACGCCGTCGTCTCCGGCAACGCCATGCACTGGTTCGACATGGAGGCCGCGGGGCCGGAGATCGCCCGGGTCCTCGCCCCCGGCGGGGTGCTCGCGGGGCTGTGGAACGTCTTCGACGACGGGGAGGAGTGGGTGGCCGGGCTCGCCCGCGTCACCGGCAGCGCGGCGATCGGCCCGCGCGACGTCCCCGCGAGCTGGCGTGTCGGGACGGCGGCGATGCACCTGCCCGAGTCCGGTGCGGACAGCCCGTTCGACGCCGCGCGGCAGGCGGAGTTCCCGCACGGCCAGCGCCGGACCGCCGACTCCCTCACGGCCACCCTCGCCACCAAGGCCGGCGTCCTCGTCATGCCGGCCGCCGAGCGCGAGGACCTCCTCGCCCGCACCCGCGCCTACCTCGCCGCCCGCCCCGAGACCGCCGAGGGCGAGTTCACACTCCCGATGCTCACCAGCGTCCTGCGCGTCCTGCGGCGGCCGTGACGGCGGTGGAGCGGGAAGTCGACCAGGCCGACTTCCCACTCCAACACGCCGCGTCCGGACAACCTCGGTCGGACACGTCGAGACCCTGGATCAGTAGGTCCACGCCTGGGCCCCGTCGCCACCGCGCAGGCGGCGCCGGCCCGGAGCGGGCCCACCGGCGCCGCAACTGCCGCCAGCACCACGGTCGTCAACGCCAACGGCGACTGCCTGGCGGTTTTCGATGACGGCGCGCCCGCCGCGCCCTACCTGTGCACCTCCGACCCCTTCCCCATTCTCTGGCAGGACGGCCGACGCGAGTGGGTGCTCGTCGGTACCGACCGGCAGGTCTGGCACACCTACCGGTCCACCGTGAACGGATCGTGGTCCACCTGGTCCGTCCTCGGCAGCGCCAGTGGCGTCCTGGACGGCGTGGAGGGCAAGTACACCAACGGAATCCCCAGCCTCCGGGTGATCGGCAGCGACTACGACTACTGGTGCAACACCATCAACGGCAGCGGCAGCTGGACCGACTGGTTCCCCTGCTGACAGGCCCCCGGGCAGCCGGGCGGGAACTGGGGCGACTCAGCGGTGCCAGTTGCTCCAGTTCCCGCCCGTGTCGCGCTCCTTGTACCAGCTCTTGCCGTCCGTGCCCCGCACCTTCAGCTGCAGGTAGTTGCCGCTGTGGGCACTGATGACGGCGTCGGAGGTGACCACGCCGCCCAGCGAGACCACGGGGCTCGGGGCCCCGGGCGCCGGGGGCATCCAGGTGGTCCAGATCGCGTGGTCCGCGCCGACGAAGAACGACTGGCGGGTGCCGTCGTCGAAGTAGTACATCGGGATGTTGAACCCGTACCCGCCGCCGCAGAGGAACTTCGCACCCGGCCAGCCGATCCAACTCTCCGCGGTGACCGCCGGCTTGTTGCACATGTAGTTCACCAAGGTGTCCACCTGCGCGGCCTGCGCGGTGCCGGCCGTACCGGCGGCGGCCCCCACCAGCGTGGCGGCGACCACGGCCGACGACGCGACGGCCTTCCCGAACCTCTTCATCCCCATCATTGCCCTCCCGGCCTCGCCGTCCGGCCACTCCCGGACCTCCGCCTCATCATGATCACGATTGCGGTGGTCCGTCACGCCCCACGGGCGGCTCCTGCCCCTACAGCCGGATCCGACTGCCCCGCCGACCAGCCAGGACTGCCCTCGGCCACCCACGGCCGCCGGGGCTACAGCCAGCCCCGCTGGGCGGCCTTGAGGCCGGCCTCGAAGCGGCTGCTGGCGCCCAGGCGCTCCATGATCGAGGCCATGTGGCGCCCGACCGTGCGCGAGGAGGTACCGAGGCGCTGGCCGACCGCCTCGTCCGTCAGGCCCCCGGCGAGCAGACGCAGGAGCTGGCGCTCGGTGCCGGTCAAGCCGTCCGCGGGGGCGTCGGGCCGGACCGCGCCGAGCGGGACGGCGGTGGCCCAGGCCTGGTCGAACAGGTCGAGAAGGGCGTTGACGATGCCCGCCTCGGTGATGTGGAGGGCGCCCTTGCGCGTGTCGGCGGGGTCGATCGGGACCAGGGCATGGGTGCGGTCGAAGATGACCAGCCGCTGCGGGAGGACGGGTGCGGTGCGCACCTCGCTGCCCCGGCTGAGGAGCCAGTGGGCGTGAGCCGTGGTGTGCGGGTCGTTGCGGGTGCTGTCCTGGTAGAGGGTCTTCATCACGACGCCGCGCGCCAGCGGCTCCTCGTCGGCAGCCCGGGCCGCCGCGAGGTCCTCGGGGCGGTGACTGGCGCCGGGGTGGACGCCCAGGCACTCCTGGCTCATGCCGTGGGCCAGCTGCTCGATCCGGCCCTGGATCGCGTCCATGCCCAGCAGGCGTTCGCCGTGCGTGGCGCGGGAGTCGGCCCGTTCGGCTATCAGGTTGGTGACGGCCACCCGGGATTCGGCGAGCCGGGCCTGGCGGGCGGCCAGGTCGGCCTCCTGCCGCGCGAGCATGTCCGCCAGGCCGACGTCGGGGGAGACCGCCCGCATCTGCCCCGGGTGCTCGCTGGACGCCCGGACCAGCATCAGCGCGCTCAGCTCGTCCAGGCAGCCGTGGACCTGTGCGGGCGAGATCCCGCAGAGGTCGGCCAACTTGGCCGCACCGTAAGTGGGATGGTCGAGCATGCCCTGGTAGACCTTGCTCGCGATCATGCTGAGGCCGAGCGCTTCCAGCATCGTGTTGTCCCCCCGGATCCTGCGGGCCGCCGCCTTCGACGGTCCGCGCACACACCACATCGTCCCACCGAGTGCATAGGACCTTCAAGATCTCCATCGTTTCATTCTTGTCGGGAACATGACACAATGTCCGGATGGCGCCAGTCGGGTAGCCGACAGCCGCACCCACTTCCCGGGCGGTCGCCGCAGCGGCCAAGCTGTTCATCGCCGGCAGGGAGAACCCGCCGGTGACCAGGACACCGGAACGAGCGTCAACCGCGGGACGCGAGAACGGTGCCGGTCCACCCCCGTCACGTCTCCAGCAGAGGATCGATCACCATGTCCCGCACCCGTCTCGCCCTGGCCGCCGCGGTCGCCGCCCTCGTCACCGGCACGATCGCCCTGCTGCCCACCGCGGCCGTCGCCGACACCGCCGCCACCCCTGCCGTCACGGGCACCGCCACCCCGACCCCGACCAGCACCAGCCCGGTCAACGACAACGCCCAGTGGGGATAGTCAGGGCATGGACCTCGTCTACACCAGCCTGCGATGCCGCAACGCGGCATCGGCCCGACCGACAGGCGAGGTGGCCGAAGTCCTGGGCGTCCTGTGGGCCCACAGCACACCGGAAGACGGCCTGGAACACATCTCCGGCTCCCTCGTGAGCGACCGGGTCGACCTCCTGATGTACTTCCTCACCCCCGTACCGCCGGCGCTCGCGGCGCCCAGCGCCGTCGAGCGCGCCGCCGCCTTGCTCAGCCGGAGCCACCGGGCGTCGCCCGCCCTCCACCGGCGCTACCTGCCGCCCGAGGCACCGACCCGGTAGCCGGAGCGCTCCCGGCGGCCCTTCACCCGCCCCGCGCGTCCCCGTCGCGGCCCCGTGCCGCCGGAACCGCCCACCACCCTTCGTTCACCGAGGAGTCAGTTCGCCATGCCCGCACGCAAGTTCTCCGTACGAGGAACCCGCCTGGCGGCGGCCCTGACGGCAGGCGTCGCCCTCAGCGCCGGCGTGCTGGGCCTGACGCTCCAGGGCCCGGACACGAAGGCGCCGGGCGCGGACCAGGTCAAGGCGGCCGCCGTGGCGGCCCAGGTCCCGGTCCCCGCCACCGCCCCTGCCACGGCACCGGGCGTCCCCGCCACGCCCGCCGCGACCACCCCGGCCACCGCACCGGCCGCGCCGCCCGCCCCCGAGGCCCCGGTACCGTCCGGTACGACGGCCCCCGCGCCGCCGGCGACCACCGGGGCAGCGGCACCCGCCGCGCCGCCGGCCTCGCCCGGGGCCAAGGCGGACGCGCCTAAGGCGCCGCCCGCCCCCGGTGCGCCCGTCGCGCCGCCCGCGGCGCCCGCCGCACCCCAGGTGCCCGCCGCGCCCCCGGCGGCGGCGAACCCGCCCGCCGCCGGAGCGGGCGAGCCGAGCGCCGGAAACCCGGCGGCCGCCGTCGACAGCGTGACCGCCGGCGCCGTCCGCTCCAACCTCGCCACCGTCACCACGGAGACGTGGACCGCGCAGGACCCCGGGCCGGTCCGCGACATCGCCGGACACGACATCTCGCTGAACGAATGCGCGAACGTGCGCGGCGCCCTGACCTGGCAGCAGCAGCCCTACCAGAGCGGCGGCGGCAACCCCGCCCTGCTGGAGAGCTACAGCTTCGCCAGCGAGGCCGCGGCCACCACCGCCTCCGAGGGCGTCCGCTCTGGCATGACCGCCTGCCAGGACACCTCCCGCGTCCTGCAGAGCACCAACCACCTCCCGACCGACGCCGTCGCGCAGCAGACCGCGAGCGCCACGGACGCGGCGGCGTTCCGCCGTACCTGGACCGGGGTCGAGGGCATCTCGGCACGCGGCACCCAGACCAACCACCTCTACGTCGCGGCACGCGGCACCCGCGTGCTGGTCCTGCACTTCACCGAGCTGGCCACCGGCTCCACCGCCGCTCCGTACGACGTGGCCCAGGACCCCAACGTGCTGTCGCTGCTCACCAACCTGCTGGCCGACCAGGCCGGCGCGCACTGATCACGCACCACCCCAGGCACCACCCTCACCCGATCACCGAGAGAGAGCCATGTCTTCCACACCCAGCACCAAGCGGGGCGTCGCCGTCCTCGCGGCCGCTTCGATGCTCGGCACGCTGGCCGCGCTGATCCCGGCCGGCGAGTCGTTCGCCGGCACCGTCCCGATCGGTGCCGTCACCTCCACCGGAACGCTCGGCCCGTCCGCGCCCGGCCAGCCGATCACCCAGCAGCAGATGATGGCCCGGGCCCACGACTGGATCGCCAACGCCGTCCCCTACAGCCAGACACTCGCCTGGAAGGACAACGCCGTCGGCGGGCCCTACCGGGCGGACTGCTCCGGCTTCGTCTCGATGGCCTGGGGCCTGAAGGAAAGCCTGGTCACCTGGACCCTGCCGGACGTCTCCAACGTCATCGCCGGCAACATCAGCGGTGCGACGAACCTCCAGACGGGCGACGCCCTGGACTACACCGCCGACCACGTCGTGCTGTTCCACTCGTGGATCAACAAGTCGGCGGGCACCTTCTCCTACGACGCCGAGCACAGCCCCGGCCAGGTCGCCGACGAGCGGCAGGGCAGCATCTACTCCAGCACCCTGGAGAGCCACCCGATCTCCAACTACAAGGGCCTGCGGTACAAGAACCTCGTCCAGACCCCGGCCTCGGCGCCGAGTTCGCCGGTGTCGATGGACGCGAACGCCACCCACGTCGCCTTCGTCGACACCAACAACAACGTCGCCAACGACTGGGTCGCCAACGGCTACTGGAACGGCCCCTCCGGCATCGGCGGCACCGCACGCGCCGACTCCCCCGTCGTCCTCAACGCCAACGCCGACCACGCCTTCTACATCGACACCAACGGCAACGTCGTCAACGACTGGGTCAACAACGGCGCCTGGAACGGCCCCTCCGCCATCGGCGGACAAGCCCGCCCTGGCTCCCCCATCGCCACCAACGCCGCCGGCACCATGGTCGCCTTCATCGACACCAACGGCAACGTCGTCAACGACTGGGTCAACAACGGCGCCTGGAACGGCCCCGCCGGCATCGGCGGACAAGCCCGCGCCGACTCCCCCCTCGCCTTCAACGCCGCCGGCGACCACCTCTACTTCATCGACCCCAACGGCTACGTCACCAACGACTG